>NZ_MVQM01000108.1:0-15285 GCF_002067195.1 Pelotomaculum sp. PtaB.Bin117
AAAGTACTTTTTCATCCGCAATACCTACAGGATACCTAAAGTATGGGTTATCGAGTATGTGTTAAGTGACCATTACGCCCAATACCGGCAAGAGCTAAAAGTACAGGTTTAGCAGTAATTAAAATGAATGAACAAGAGGACATAGGTTTTGCGCTTATGTTCTCTTTTTATATATAAATTTATTGTACCTTATCTTATCTAAAATAAAAAGGTGTTTACTTTATAAAGCAAAAACGCTTTTTTTCAAAGGAGAACTTCAAGTGTCAAAAGTAGTCACCTTGAAAAAATAACGACAACGGCCTACATCGCATTACAGCACAAGGCAAAAAGTGTTACTGTTGGACGCGTATCCAAGGGAAACCTGACAGACTCCTGGGTTATCGCGAACCGGACAATTTACCCGTTTCGCCAGCTACTATCCTTACTAAGACAACCAAAGTTATACTGCCTTGTACCCGGTTTGATGGACACGCAGAACTGAAGTAAAATGTAATTCAGCAGGAGGTGTCCATCATGGCAGTAACAGGAAAACGGTACGACAAAGATTTCAAACTTGGCGCGGTTAAAATGGTGCTCGAAAAAGGACGGAAAGTAAGCAGTGTTGCAGCAGATCTTGGTGTCGGTTATGACACTCTCCTACGATGGATCAAAGAGTTTTCAACCGACCCGGAAAACTCTTTCCGGGGCAGTGGCCGCTTAAGACCGGACGAAGAAGAAATTCGCCGGCTGAAACGTGAAAACCAAGACTTACGTGAGGAGAATGCCATTCTAAAAAAGGCGGCGGCCATCTTTGCAAACCCCCGAAAGTGAGATATCAATTCATTTACCAGCACCGCTTCAAGTTTCGGGTGGAAAAGATGTGCCAGGTAATGAAGGTATCCCGAAGCGGTTATTATGCCTGGATTAAGAGGCCCCCCAGCCAGCGCCGGCAAGATAATGAGAAGCTTCTTAAGGCCATCCGTAAGAGCCATTTACGCAGCCGGAAACTCTATGGAGTCCGCCGGATACATGCTGATGTCAAAGACCAGTTTGGGTGCGGGAAAAACCGTGTACACCGCCTGATGAAGGCAAATGGCATTCAGTCAGTCCGCCCCAGGAAGTTTAAAGCCACTACAAAGTCCAAGCACAATCTCCCGGTGGCAGAAAATCTTTTAAACCAGAATTTTAAGGCTGCTGCCCCCAATACCGTGTGGGTAAGCGATATCAGTTATATTCCGACCAATGAGGGCTGGCTCTACCTGGCAAGCGTTGTTGACCTTAACAGCAAAGATGTCGTTGGCCTGGCCATGAACAGTACTATGACAAAAGAGCTTGTCATCCAGGCTTTAAAGCAGGCGATCGGCCGTGAACGCCCTTCCAAAGGATTAATCCATCATTCTGACCGGGGGGTCCAATATGCCAGTCACGCCTATCAAGATCTGCTTCGTGAGAACGGTTTTATACCGAGCATGAGCCGTAAAGGTAATTGTTATGACAATGCCCCCGCGGAGAGCTTTTTCAGCACCCTGAAAAATGAGCTTATTTGCTTGCACCGCTTCAAAACACGGGATGAAGCCAAGCAGGCCATTTTTGATTACATTGAAGTATATTACAATCGGCAGCGTCGTCACTCCAGCCTGGGATACATGACGCCCTGGGAATTTAAGTGTCGATTCAGGAGGCAAGTAGAAACGGCAAAGGCTGCATAATCACTGATGCTGGCTAATAACAAAAACCAGTGACCGTTCATCGGAGCGGAGCGGAGACCCTTGATATGGAGCATGCCCGTGTTAGCCTTTTCGGCAAGGGGCAGCAAGCTAAAGCTGCACTGCCCTTGGCCCTTGGAAACACGGGTGCGAGGCTCCATGTCAAGGGCGGTCACGGCCATTTTGCTACTATCATTCCTTATAAACTGGTAACTTTTTGGCTATCGTTTATATCGCAATTTCATGAAAATTTGTGAGATTTAAAGCAACAAGCCAGTTTAGTGTGTCTATTTTATCGGGGACAGCTCATACGTTTATAATATTAGATTACTCATTCATTACAAGAAAATATATTTGAAGCAAAAAGAAACTCATTGATACAAATACCTACATACATTTGAAGATTCGCCAGTACGCATATATATTTATATTTTCTTTCCTGTACAACTGTCCAATCCATCCATAATGATTTTATTTTTCTTATATTTTGTTGTTCGTTAAAGGATTGTAATGAAAATTCTAACACTTTAATATTATCAAATGCCCTGGATCCTATTTCCGGTAACAAGTAATCGCTTATATTAATTGGGGTGTTAAATGAATCTACAGTTTCTTTACTCAAAACAGGTAAAAAAGCATATTCGATTTGCTCTATATACCACTCATTATTATCGGTGTAATATCCTTCACTTAATTCAAAAACAGCGTGTCCGCTGGCCAGCTTTATAATGACTTTTTCAATATCATCATTTTTAAATAGCCAAACAGATGCATCTGGATTATCAGATAAATATTTACAAATATCATCATTAACCTTTCGGGCTAATGAAGGATACTTTGAAAATCTGTTCATAGTCCTATTATCTGATCCATAGTTTTCATAGTATTTTTGTTTCAAAGTTTCTATTACAAACCACAAATACAACTCTTTATCAGAAAATGAATTGTTACATTTTTTGCAAGCAGGAACAATAAATAAATTATCTGGGTATGGATGGCTTAAAAAAACTTTTGAGGGAATATGTTCTCTGGAATTTGCTCTATTGCCACAATAAATACAATAACTTTTTTCATTTTTTATATATTATATGGGGTCTTATCCTATCATCTCCATAAAAATATCGGAACGTCATCTTAATTTCATTCCTTAATTCAATCTTTTTGATTGCCTTTAATTTCATACATGAGCTGATTCATTCTATTTTCAAAACACTTTTTCTTTAGTTCACATTGCCATACAATAATTACTTTCCATCCCATAACAGATAATTTTTTATAATTGTCAGCATCGCGAATTTGGTTTAAATTAAGTTTTTTTTGCCAAAATATAGTATTGGATTTTGGCCATTTAAAGCATGGATGGCCTTCGTGTACATGCCAAAAACACCCGTTAACAAAAACGGCTGCTTTATATTTGGGAAGCAGAATATCAGGGCACCCAGGCAATGTCCGAACGTTTTTACGGTATCTTAAACCTTTTGAAAAGAGATACTTTCTTACAATCTCTTCCAGTTTAGTATTTTTACTTTTGACCCGTGACATATTATAACTTCTTACTTCCTTTGAATGAACATCCATCTTTTTTATTCCTCAATATTGACATAATGATAAAAAAACTTGTTATGTTCGGCTAATAGGTACCTACCCATACTTTCAGCTAATAATACAGGTACCGCATTTCCTATCTGTCGACCCATTTCCTGCATATTTCCCCAAAATACATAATCGTCTCGAAATGATTGTAATGCGGCTGCTTCTCTGAAAGAGATTGCACGATTTTGCTCTGGATGGCCAAAACGTCCATTGGAAAGGCTGTAACATTTTGATGTTAGCGTTGGGGCCACGGCATCCCATACCATTCGTCCGTAAACATCCGTATGCCCGTTATGTCCATTGGCATGACAGTTCAAATGTAAATGTTGGGGCCAATCAGCCCGGCTCCCACCGTTATGCGGTGTTGCCATTATTCTCTGCAAATTAATAGGAATAAGATTTGCTGCCCTGTGATTTGGTACATCAGGATTTTCCTCTCCTGCATTTAATGCAGGATAATTATGAATCGCATCAAAAACCGTAGTGAATGGTATCAGACCGTTCCCATGAGTTGGAGCAGGAATATGTGGTTCAAATAATCTGGATGCAATTAATATTAACCGTCTCCTGTTTTGAGGTACCCCGTAATTTTTTGCGTTAACGGCACTATAAATATAATGATAACCAAGTCTGTCCAAAAGCTCCAAAAACCTATTAAACACAGCTTGCCCGCGTTTTTGTATTCCAGGCACATTTTCAATCAAAATATGTGCTGGTAAAAGGGCTTCTACAAGTCTGCCGAACTCGTCAAGGAGATTAACGGATACATGCTCACGATTAGAATGTCTCTGGCTGCTGAAAGGCTGGCATGGTGCGCATCCAATCATCAGTAATTCATCATTTTCTATAAGCAGAGGAAATTCATTAATTAAGTCCTCTGCGCTTACTGTGTGAATGTCCCTGCAAAGATATGGAATATGGTTATTATTCTCGTATGTTTCCTGGCAGGACGGGTCAAAATCAAGACCAAATAAAACATTAATACCTGCATTTAATAGGCCTCTTGTCATTCCGCCCCCGCCACAAAAAAAATCTATAGCGTTCATCCTGTTAACAATTCCTTTGCCCACGGTTCCGTGTTTCGATCCGGAACACCAGGTCGGCATGCATTCTGCATATGTGCCCAAATAATTTGTTCTCTGAAGGGACTATCAACAGAAGCTATCCTTACAAATTCAGTATCCTCGTTTTTTTCGCTCATGCTAAGTGCGATCTTTGATAAATCAACTAATTCGATTTTTTTCAAATCAACAGTCATATATGGCAATATAGATTTAATTCCCGGCAAAGCTACCCAACATTCGTTATACCCGCGGTTTAAATCAGATTGTACAGAGCTAATATTTTTAGATTTCGGGTTGTCTGACAATACACAGTTATGAAACTTTTCCTTTGGATAGCAGCTTGCACACAATGCATGTGTGACTTTTGGGCGTGCAGGAACCATATCACAGGAGGGTGTTAAAATGATTCTGTATTCTTCAGGATTTCCTTCCGAATTGTAATCTGTCTCTGGTGCTATTACCCGGATTATATCACAAGCACATAAACTGGTTACAACTGGCGGGTAAACATATTGAACCCACGCTGGAGGAAGTTCTCCACTATATTGGATATCAAAAAAAGTTGCAGTTCGCTTTGACAATATATATTTAAAGACGCTATTACCAGGATATCCTTCTGATCTTAAAATCTGAACAGCATTTAAAGCTTCTATCATAGCATTACTCATTTCTTTACGATAATCAGATAATGCCACAACAAAACTTTCGGTTTTACATAGGTAGTCAGTTACCGGAGTTTCATCACCTTTGGAAAAAACCCTAAGCAAAGTGCTTTTTTGAAGTTTTTCAGCAATTGATATTACAGCAGCGTTTGCAGAAAATATTATAATTGGGCGAAAACAATTTGTCCAAATTTTGGTTAAAATTTCATCTCCTACATCAATATGATCGGCGTCCTGCCGCCAATCTAGAATGATAATATCCGGTTCTTTTTCAATAATTTGCTGATACACATTGTCAAAATCAATTGTAGTAACTTCCCAGTTTTTTTCAGCGCAGAAATCTTCAATCCCCTTTACGGAAATAGGCTGATCGTCAATAATTAATACATTCATTAACTCCCCTCACTTTGCAATTGGTAATTCAAAAACAAAGGTTGCTCCGCCAAGTTCTCCCGGTATAACAGTTGCAATTTTACAATCATAATTATTTAATAACTCTGTTACAATAACTAATCCCATTCCGATTCCATATGGCTTAGCAGTAATACCTGGCTGAAAAATTTTTTCAGCATCAGTACTATTTATACCAATACCAGTATCACTTATTGTCATTCTAATTTTTTGGGCATTAAACTCTTCTGATTTAATACATATTTTTTTTCTTGCTCCTGCTTTTTGAATCCAATAACAAGCGTTATCCAGCAGGTTTACCAAAATGGTTTGAAGTTCTCCACTATGCATTATTGTTTCAACGCATACATCAACGTTGCATTCAAAAAGAATATTTTTTGCTTCCTTCTTGCCAGAAATGAGACGAATGCTATTTTCTACTTCGCAATAAACATTACATTTATGCTTTTCATACCGGAGATTTTTACGATAGAGCGGAGCAAAACTATTAGCTACATCAACCAAGCGTGAATGCCATGTTTCTGCGTCTTCATAATACTCCTTAGTTTTATTATCAAAAGGTTCATAGTGTTTCCATACTCTTTTCAGAAATCGCTTAATAACAGTCATTCCGGTCAAAATCTCATGTAATATTACAACCGCAACCGAACCTAAAGAAGCAGTTTGCGCATAATAAGTCAGTCTGTCATGTAATTCCCAAAGATTTTTTTCTGTATCGGCACTGAAGTCACGAACAACTTCTAATATATGCTCTGAATCTCTGCCTTTTTTTACAGCATCTTCCACTTTTTCAACAAGAGTAGTGACAGATAAAGGAGATATCAAATCACTTAACGTAGGTTTATCGGCAGATTGTGCTGGTTTTTTATCGGAGTTACGTAAATTCTCCAGTATCGAAATTACTGTTTCTATAATTCTGCAAAACTGTTTATATTCTTTGGTATCTACAAGTTTTTCTCTGTCTGTTGTATCTCTTATTCCAGGATTGTTCTCCGAAGAAATACTAATCATACCAATTATCTGACTGGTGCTGATTCTTTTACCTGTATGGCTTACTCTGCGCAAATCAATTCCAAGCCAATCTTTTGAGGCATCTGATTTAGGCAAAACAAGTACATTGTCTCTGTATATTGATAATCCTTTGTATTGACTAATATTTTTTCTTATTTCGCTACGTCCAATATTAAATGTGTCGGCAACATCTCCTATGCTGTCGGTATCCAAGTCCCATGCACGAATTTCAAATGAAAATTCACCGCATATATATTGCCCATCTTCGGATTCATTGAAGAGAGTATGTATATTGTCAAATCCTCGCTGTGCTTCATTCCACAGAATCGAACCATCCCGGGAATTCATAATCTTTGCTTTAGGTGCATACGTATAATTCCAATTAACAGTTCCGTTACTGGTCACATGACCTCTAATTTTATATGTCGGAGTTTGTATGAATGTCTGTGGTTTAATTTGGGTTGGTTCAGCATAAAATGGAGTTAAAAGCGAAATACTAAAGTCGGAAACTTCCTGAAAGGGAGAAATCAGCCTGGACAATGCATTATGTAATTCATCAATATTCTGGAACTCCCACGGAGAAGATAGTTCGCTTATTGTTATTATGGTTCCGGTATCAGACTGTATCTTGTTGTCATCTGTTGTTTCTTCTAACGTTATTATGCAATCTGAAATATTGCCTGAATTGGTGAAGCTATCCCAGTCAATTTTTGCAGATAAGCACGTATCTTCATTGCTTTTGGTAATTATTTCGAGATATCTGCCTAATCGAGCAGCAGAAAATCGTCCCAGGCCTTTATTCCCTGAGACACGACGTATTTTTCCGTCTCTCTGGATTGTAGGGTTTTTCTTTTTATATGGTGTTGCTATAACAGCCCAAGACTCTTTAATAACATCACGAGTCATTCCAAGTCCATCATCGGTAATTCGGAGAAAGTCTTTACCAGAAGCATCTTGCCCAAATTCTACATGAACGTTGTAAGCAAAAGCGTCATAACAATTTTTTACAAGTTCTGTTACAGCAACGGCATCATTCGTTACAAGATCCGAACCAAATGCTGCAAAAGCTCTTGGATGAAACTGCATTGCAATTATCTCAGCTTTATTCATAACGATACCTCTTTCTAACTCACAAGGAGGTTCTAATAATGGAGACCCAGCTCATTATTGGCAAGAATAATTTTTTAAGAAATAAAATATTTAGTTCGGATGAAGGTTATAATAATCATATTATTGATTATTTTGATATCAGCACTATGTTTCTGCGCACTTTGCATATATTTTCATATCGTATTCAACACAGTAAATATCCTTTAATCGGTAAAGAGAAGCCTTCGGAATTAATTGCCTTTATTAAACAGTATGCACAGCAGAAAACCTGCAGCAATTCTGTAGTCTCACAATCCTTGTGTTTTGATTTAGACTTAAAATGTTCAGTTTTTTGTTTAGAGCATATGCGTAATATAGAAAAAAATATATCTTCCTATATAGGTGTTTTATATGACAACTATTAACATATAGCTTGTTATATTTAATAGTTTTCCTCCAAAATTTTCAAAAACCGCCGTAGCGTTTTTTCCACATATTCTGCAATCAGCTTTATCATCGGTTCTGTGGAGCCCTCACTATGATAGCTGTCAAAACATTCATAATAACGCTTTCGATCGACAAACTTGATTTGGGTAGGTGGATAACCGTTTTGCATTAGCATAAAGTTTAAAATCAGCCTGCCGGTGCGACCGTTCCCGTCAATGAACGGATGGATACCCTGAAACTTTAGATGGAAAAGTGCTGCACTCTCAATGGGGTGCAGTTTTTTCTTTTCAAACTCTGTGATAAGTTGTTCCATCTGTCCAGGAACCAAATAGGGTTGCGGGGGTTCATGGTAAGCGTCTGCAATCCGTACGGGGATTCGGCGATAAACGCCTTTATCTTCAGGTCTGTCCATAAGTACAAGAGAATGAACGTCTTTAATAACTCTTTCAGAAAAAGGTGCTTTGTCTTTAATGAGTTGCTGTATATAGAGAAAGGCGTCACGGTGGCCGACAGCTTCCAAATGGTCTTTTAATGGCTTTTTGTCAATAGTAATACCTTCCAACACCATCGCCGTCTCTTTGAGTGTTAGGGTGTTGCCTTCAATGGCGTTAGAATTGTAGGTGAACTCAACAAGAAATTCTTCTTGCAAGCATTTTAGCTCACCTTCGGTTAGGGTACGTCGTTTGTTCAGTTCAGCTTTCATCGCATCAATGCGCAAAAAAAGTGCGGCAAACTCTTGCGGTACATTTTTACCTCGCAAACTCCTGCCATCTATAGGTTTGACGGCATCAGCCGGAATAAGGTAGGAGCGGCCATCTTTGGTAACACCTTCAATTTTCCCCTGTTCACATAAAACACGAACACGGCGATCAGAGAGTCCCCACTGTTCCGCCGCCTGGCTTACTCTGATATATTTCAAATACCGCACCTCACTTTTACAAAGTATACCATATTATAGGAATAGTATCAATGAATTTAAAACAATAATTTCAAAATACTATTCCTTTACGTTAACGAAAGGGCCATTGGCTTTTATTTCCCTGATAAAAGCAAACGGCTTTTTTTATTTCAATAAAAAAGGAGGAATTTCAGGTGTCAAAAGTAATCGCCCTTGCCAACCAGAAAGGCGGCACAGGCAAAACGACCACAACGGTCAATCTGGGTATCGGCCTTGCGATGCAGGGTAAAAAGGTGCTTTTAGTGGACGCGGACGCGCAAGGCAACCTAACGGATTCGTTAGGTTTTCATGAGCCGGACAACCTACCTGCTTCACTGGCGACCGTTTTAACCAAAAGCATGTTGGAGGAGCCGTATGAGCCGGACGAGGGTATCCTCCAACATGCGGAAGGCATTGATCTCATGCCGGGCAACATTGAGTTGTCGGCCATAGAGGTCTCCCTCGTTAATACCATGAGCCGGGAAACGGTGCTGCGCAGCTACATCAATACAATCAAAGACAGGTATGATTATGTGTTGATCGACTGTATGCCCTCCCTGGGCATGATGACCATTAACGCCCTTGCCGCTGCGGACAGCGTAATTATTCCGGTTCAGGCTCACTATCTGCCCGCCAAAGGAATGACGCAGCTTTTACAGACTATAGCCAGGGTAAGGCGGCAAATCAATCCGAAGCTGATTATTGATGGCGTTCTGGTGACAATGGTGGATAACCGCACCAACTTTGCCAAGGACATTTCCTTTATCCTGCGCCGCGACTACGGCGACAAACTGCGCATTTTCCAAACGGAAATCCCCTTGTCCATCCGTGCGGCGGAAACCAGCGCCAAAGGAAAGAGCATTTACCTTCACGACCCCCACGGTCTGGCGGCTAAAGCCTATGAAGCCTTTACAAAGGAGGTGCGGGACATTGGTGAAAAACGACGTGCGAAACAGCATAAAGCTGACCTCAGTAGATGACTTATTCACCACCGAGGAAAGCCGGGCCGAGCAGCAGCGCGAAAAGGTACTGGACATTCCCCTGTCTGAAATCAGCGATTTTCCCAATCACCCGTTTAAGGTAAAAGCGGATGAGGCCATGCTGGAAATGGCGGACAGTGTAAAGCAATACGGCGTTTTAGTCCCCGGCCTGGTGCGGCCCAAAGCGGACGGCGGCTATGAAATGGTGGCCGGACACCGGCGAAAAAAAGCAAGCGAGCTTGCAGGGAAAGAAAACATGCCCTGCATTGTCCGGGAACTGGACGACGATGCCGCCACAATCATTATGGTTGACAGCAATCTGCAAAGGGAAAGCATCCTGCCGAGTGAAAAAGCTTTTGCATATAAAATGAAGCTGGAAGCCATGAACAGGCAAGGGCAACGGACGGATTTAACTTCCCGACAAGTTGTCGGGAGGTTAGAAAGTGCAGATATTATAGGCAAAGATGTCGGTGAAAGCGGCAGACAGATTCAAAGATATATTCGCTTAACTGAACTTATACAACCTGTTCTTGAAATGGTGGACGAAAAGCAGATCGCCTTTAATCCTGCTGTGGAAATCTCTTACCTGGCCGAAAACGAACAGCAAGCCGGGTATCCATATATGTGGCTTACCCTCGATGATAGCTCTGTCGCCTGACTTTTGGCTGGATGACGGCTGTGCTGACGATTTAGAAGTTACCACTGGTGGCGATGCTTGTTTTGATGGTGCAGAGGGTTGAGTTTTTTCTTCTGCCTTTATTACCTCGTTTTTCGTTGGCTCATTTTCTTCAACAGTCTTCGGCTCGGCAACAGGAGTATCTTCAGAAAGAATAATTGGCGGCATTTCTTTTTGACTCGCCTCAATTTCAGCGAATACGGCGGTTTTTGCAGACTCTGCGGGTAAATCGCCGACCTCGGCGTTCCGAGGCCACACAGCGGTACACAATGCGACACAGGCGATAATGCCTATTCCGACGATAATTAGCTTTTTCAATACACCATCTCCCTTCAGCAACAGACACTACCACAGATTGAGGGAGATAGCTACATATATTTCTTTAAAACTGCTTAAATGTAGAATAAACATAAACGGAATCTTTACAAATGCGTAAAATATATTGTAAAGCATATGCAAATTTTGGTATAATTAAGTTGAAACTTAGGAAATGGATTGGCGAAGATGCGAGTAAGTTATAAAAAGTTATGGAAGCTCCTTATTGATAGAGATATGAAAAAGAAGGATCTGCAATTGGCATCGGGATTAAGCTCAACCACCATTGCCAAGCTCTCAAATCATGAGAATGTCAGCATGGAAGTTCTGATTAAAGTATGTGCCACTCTCGGCGTTGATTTCGGAGACATTATGGAATTAGTTCCGGACCTGCGGGACAACGCAAAATAAATTGACATATATCCGATAAAGGAACCAGCTATGGAAATTTTCGATAATATAACAAAAACTGTGAAGAATGATTTAGCGGTTACAATCGAAAAGGGCAGCCGCCTTTCGATTGCTGCCGCTTGTTTTTCCATATACGCATACCAGGTTTTGAAAAAACAATTTGACAATATTGACGAGCTTCGTTTCATATTCACATCGCCTGCCTTTGTCACTGAAAAAGCGCCTAAAGAAAAACGCGAATTTTATATCCCCCGCTTAAGCCGTGAGCGCAGCCTTTACGGAACAGAATTTGAAGTGAAGCTGCGCAACGAATTAACGCAGAAAGCAATCGCCCGTGAATGTGCCGATTGGATCAGAAAAAAGGTTAAGTTCAAGTCAAATATTACGCCGGAGAACATGGGCGGTTTCCTCAACATAGATACCGGCAATGAACAGATTACATATATGCCGCTCAACGGCTTCACCACCGTGGACATTGGATGCAAACGGGGGAATAACAGCTACAACATGGTTACCAAGTTCCCTGCACCGCACAGTCAGGAATTCGTCCGGCTGTTTGAAAGTGTCTGGAATGACAGGACGAAATTACAGGACGTAACTGAAGAGGTCATCGAGAGCATCACCGCCGCTTACAACGAAAACTCGGCGGAGTTTCTTTATTTCGTGGCTCTTTACAACATATTCAATGAATTCCTCGAAGACATCTCCGAGGATGTGCTTCCAATGAAGCAACCGGGTTTAAAGAAAGTAAAATCTGGAGTATGTTATATGATTTCCAAAAAGATGCGGCGCTTGCAATAATAAATAAGCTTGAAAAATATAATGGGTGTATTTTGGCCGATAGTGTAGGACTTGGCAAGACGTTCACTGCCCTTGCTGTAATCAAATACTATGAAAAAAAGAACAAATCTGTGCTTGTGCTATGCCCGAAGAAACTGGCAGACAATTGGAATACTTTCAGGAGTCATTATAGAAATAATCCGCTCATTTCCGACCGGCTTGGATACACTGTTCTTTACCACACTGACCTTTCGCGCGAACACGGCATGTCAAACGGCAATGACCTGGAAAAAATATATTGGGAGAATTATGGGCTTATAGTCATCGACGAATCCCACAATTTCCGCAATGGCGGCGAAGTTTATGGAGATGATGCGCGTGAAAACCGTTATCTCCGACTCTTGAACAAGGTTATTCGCCCGGGTGTGGAGTCAAAGGTGCTTATGCTGTCGGCAACACCGGTAAACAACCGTTTTGTCGACTTACGCAATCAGCTTGCACTCGCTTATGAGGGAAATTCCTGCCTGATAAATGAAAAATTGAACACATCGAAACCAATTGATGAGATTTTCCGTAATGCTCAAAGAGCATTTAATATCTGGAGCGACTTAGGACCGGAAAAGAGAACAACAGCTGCGCTTTTAAAGATGCTGGACTTTGACTTCTTTGAAGTACTGGACAGTGTGACCATTGCTCGCTCCCGAAAGCATATTGAAAAGTATTATAACATGAATGACATCGGAAAATTCCCGGAAAGGCTCAAGCCTGTGTCTCTGCGGCCAAGCCTGACCGATTTGGACAACGCCATAAATTATAACGAGATATATGACGAGCTTATGAAGCTTAATCTTGCAGTCTATATTCCAACAGATTTTGTTTTTGAAAGCAGACGGGACAAGTATGTCGACCCTGACGTCAATATCAACCGTGCGGGGCGAGAGCAGGGCATCCGCCGCCTGATGAGTATCAACCTTCTCAAACGGCTGGAAAGCTCCGTCTATTCTTTCCGTCTGACTCTCCAGCGCATAAAGAAGCTGATTGATGATACGATCGCTGAAATTGATATGTTCGAGGCCGGCGGAGACGCTGATATTGAGATTCTTAAGTTCAGTGAAGATACCGAATTCGATTATGATGATCAGAACACCGAATTCTTCACCTCCGGTAAAAAAGTAAAAATCGATCTTAACGATATGGACTATGTTACCTGGCGCGACTCGCTTCAGCAGGATTCAGAAGTACTGGAGTTGCTGACGCTTATGGTTGCAGATATTACACCGGAGCATGATACCAAGCTTCAAACCCTGCTTGCGCTCATTTCGGAGAAAATCGAAAAGCCCATCAACGCAGACAATAAAAAGGTACTTGTGTTTTCAGCATTTTCCGACACTGCCGAATACCTGTACCAGAATGTGAGCGGATATATAAAGGAGAAATACGGTCTTAACACCGCCATGATAACCGGCACGGTGGACGGAAAAACAACGATCCCGAAATTCAGGGCGACCTTCAACAATGTTCTGACTTGTTTTTCACCTGTTTCTAAAGATAAAGCGCTGCTTATGCCGGGGTCAGCCGACTGTATCGACATCCTTATCGCCACTGATTGCATTTCCGAAGGCCAGAATCTTCAGGATTGCGACTATTTGGTTAATTACGATATCCACTGGAACCCTGTCCGCATCATCCAGCGGTTCGGACGTATTGACCGTATCGGCAGCCGGAATGCGCGGATACAGCTGGTGAACTTCTGGCCGGATTTGACGCTTGACGATTACATAAACCTGAAAAGCCGTGTAGAAACCCGAATGAAGATATCCGTCATGACCTCCACCGGAGACGACGACCTTATCAACCCGGAGGAAAAAGGCGACCTCGAATACCGCAAAGCACAGCTCAAGCGCCTGCAGGAGGAGGTCGTCGATATCGAGGATATGTCCGGCGGCATTTCCATTATGGACTTGGGATTGAATGAATTCCGTCTTGACCTGCTTGACTACATCAAGAATAATGGTGATTTGGACAAGACCCCTCTCGGTCTCCATGCGGTTGTTCCCGCGAAGGACGATGCGCCGCCCGGCGTGATATTTGTGCTGAAAAACATCAACGGCGGCGTGAACATCGATAACCAGAACCGGCTTCACCCGTTCTATATGGTGTATATTGCGGATGACGGCGAGGTCATCTGCGACCATCTGTCCCCAAAAGAAATGCTGGATAAGATGCGGTATCTCTGCAAGGGAAAAACAGCGCCTTTGGTAGAACTGTGCCGCGCTTTTAATCAGGAAACCAAGGACGGCAGGGATATGGGCCGACTTTCCGAGCTATTAAGTGACGCCATCAACTCCATCATTGACGTGAAGGAAGAAAGCGACATTGACAGCCTGTTCAAAAGCGGGGGCACCTCAGCTCTGAATACAACTATTACGGGACTGGATGATTTCGAGCTGATTTGTTTTTTAGTAATTCGGAATTCGGAATGCGGAATTCGTAATTCATAATTCATAATTCATAAATCGGAATGCGGAATTGAGGAGTGAAGGCAGTATGAAGAGAGAAAACCGTTGTGGTGAAAAGTAAAGCATTTGCTTTGAGAATGATTAAGTTATATAAATTTTTAACTGATGAAAAACATGAGTATATAATGTCAAAACAATTACTGAGAAGCAGTACAAGTATTGGTGCAAATGTAAAGGAAGCCATCCGCGGCCAAAGCAAAGCTGATTTTTATGCTAAACTTAATATATCACTGAAAGAGGCTAGCGAGACGGAGTATTGGCTAGAACTGCTGCACGAAAGCAATTTTATAGAAACCAGCTCATTTGAAAGCGTTTATGCTGATTGCCAGGAGTTAATAAAGCTGCTTGTCGCTATCACGAAAACCCAGAGAAATTCCGAATTACGCATTCCGAATTCCGAATTAGACAGGAGTGTAACGAGTGATTGATTTACCAAAAAGTACGGTATTCAACCGGCGAATACCGAAGCAGAAGTTCTATGAAAACCTCTCCGTGACTGCGGAACTCAAGCGGATATTTGTAGAGCAGATCAATGTGATTTACTGGAGGAATAAAATCTCCCCTACTACAGTGAACATTGCCGCCGGAGAAACAGTCGCGGAAATTGAGGTCATAGAGATACGCCTGAACCAGCCCGGCCTTGACAAGCGGGTGCTGCAGCTGATTGACAGGGAAATCCCCTATCACATCCTTTTCCTGCTTGTG
>NZ_MVQM01000109.1:0-12039 GCF_002067195.1 Pelotomaculum sp. PtaB.Bin117
TTATTATTAATATTGTTTACGCCGGCTTTGTAAAGCGCGATCCTGATCCCCCTGCTGTTTACTGGCTTCAGCAACAACTAAAAAGTATCGATATAGATTCTTACCAGAAAATCGAAAGCAATCTACCGGCAAGTTCCAATAATGAGGAAAAAGGATTTAATGTTTTTAAAAATATTAAGACAAGTATCAATATATTTTTATATGAAAACATCAGTATTTTTATGTATAAAGATCTTTTGCAGTTATACTTCGCAGAAAAAATAAATCAAATAAGAGGCAAAATACCTGTGGAAACAAAATCGGTGCAACCTTGGTATGCCAAAGACTTCCTTCCGGAATTATTGAAACAGCCTGAATACCGAAGAGATTATGCTGATAATATGTTCGAAATGGATGGAAACAATCCTCAAATATATTTTTTAAACAAAATAATTGAGCTGCAGAAAGGTAAAAACACGTTAATTTTTCTCGCGGCAGTTAATGATGAGTTATTATATGATGATATAAATAAATCTGGTTATCAAGAGAACTTACAAAGAATAGATAATTATTTCAAAGACAAACCTGTTGATTATTTGAATTTTTATGGAAAAATTGATAATAAATTATTTTCTGACCATATTCATTTAATACCTGAAGGATATTATTATCTATCCAAATCACTATACAAAACAATCAACACATGGAAAATCAACTGAAATATGTTCTTAGACATGGGGTGAGTAACAGTTTAAATGCTATTTCACAGTCTGGATTTTGCTTTACTGCTAATTGCAACTTTAATAATTTTTTATTTTTTCCCGCCCAAAATAAGAATTTATCTTCTTAGCTTGTCTGATATTTTATTCTATATAGTATCAGGAGTAGAATATCTTCTTTTGTTTATAGTAGTATCAGCAATTGTTTATTTTTGTGCCTTAAGAATGATATTTGACTCCCGTTATAAAAAGATATATTTATGGACAGGTATTTTAATAGCATTATCTAATTTAATTTTTTTTAAGTATATTGGTTTTATTTTAACAAATATAAACCACATATTACACCTTAATTTACTTCAAGGAAATATACTACTTTCTCACTTAATCTTGCCAATTGGAATATCATTTTATACTTTTCAGCTAGTTGCGTATTTAGTCGATGTTTCAAAGAAAAAAATTGAGCCCTGCAGGAGCATACTTACTTTTTGGGTTTTTGTTTCTTTCTTTGGTCATCTGATTGCCGGACCAATAATGCGCGGCAAGGTTTATCTACCACAAATTGAAAAAATTGAATACAAAAGTTTTCAAATTGAAAATATGAAATATGGTTTTTATTACATTGTTTTGGGGTTAATTAAAAAAACTATTTTTGCAGATACCCTCGCTCCAAAAGTCGATTTCTATTTTAGTCAAACAGCTAATTTGAATTCTTTAGAAGGATGGTTCGCCGCTTATCTGTTTGCTTTTCAACTATACTTTGATTTTTCAGCTTATAGTGATATGGCAGTAGGAATTGGCCGGCTTTTTGGCCTAAAACTTGACGTTAATTTTAGGACTCCATATATCAGCGCCAACGCTACAGAATTTTGGAAACGATGGCATATCACCCTCTCAAAATGGATAAAGGATTACGTTTACATTCCATTGGGAGGCTCCCGAAAAGGGCTTTTTTCCCAATGCTTATTTATTATAGCCGCAATGACCGTTTCAGGTATCTGGCACGGGGCCTCCTGGACATTTGTTATCTGGGGGTTATACCATGGCTTGCTAATAACCGGCCATAAAATCTATACTGTATTAACAAAAAATCTGCACCCGAGTTATACCAAAGGTTTATTTTACAAGATATTTTCTGTTATTTTATTTTTTCAATTAACTACTATCGGATGGGTATTTTTCAGGGCTAATAATATTAATGAAGCATTTGCATTGGTTTGTAAAATGATAAAATTATCACACTTAGATTACAACCCGGTTTATCTGACTTATTTCTTATTTATTGCCTTATTATATTTGCTTCACCTGGCAGAATATTTTTTAACAATTCATAGAAAGAGCTTAGTATTTTTCTGGGATAAATATGTGCCGGAGTATTTACGAGCGGCAATCTATACAATAATCTTGCTCGTTTTAATTCTTTTCATTAAAACAGAACAGAATACCTTTATTTATTTCCAATTTTAACTTCGCCTGCCGGCAAAACATATTTAATGTTTACTACGAAAGAGCATAATCTCTCAGTCCTAATTCATTCATTAATTTCACCAATAATATTTGTAACCATGCCGGTCCGGTCGTGGCCAGTGACCAAACAGAAATGTAGCCAATAATCCACCAGCCTTTCAACTTCAATTTATCATAGAAATAAATAAATCAACCCCACTTACTGCCTTTTAGAAGTGGGGTTTTAGTAATTTTTGCGGTTCCATACATATTTCTTTTAAAACTCGAACTTCACATCAGACAACCTTTTTCTTATCTCATCTATCACTTTTTTTTCCTCCTCAATACCGTTCGCCACAAAAGTTACCGAAAAGCGCACATAACTGCCTGCGTCATCCCACGGGACAGTTGAAATAAGTTTTTCTGTGATCAGGTACTGGGAAAAGTCCTCGGCGTTTTCAAACCGCCTGCCGCCCTTGATTCCTTTCGGGGCTTTAACATAAAGGTAGAATGAGCCTTTTGGTTTTCTGGCGCCAAATCCAACCTCGCTTAAGACTGATACGAGCATATTATGCCTTCTTGAATACTTTTCGCTGATTTTTTCCGTGATCTCCGGATGCGCCAGAGCATAAATCCCGGCTTTTTGGATAGCGATAAACTGGCCGGAATCATTGTTATCCTTCACAGTGGCAAATCCTTTGATAATCAGTTCATTACCTGCCACGGCCGCTAGTCTCCAGCCGGTCATATTGTACGCTTTGGACAAGGAAAACAGTTCTACTCCCACATCTTTAGCGCCTTCGACCGACAGGAAAGCTAAAGGCTTCTCGCCGTCAAACATCAAACCGGCGTAAGCGGCGTCATGAACAACTATAATATTGTTCTCCCCGGCAAATTCAATAACCTTCGCAAAGAATTCCCTGGTTGCACATGCTCCCGTAGGATTGTTGGGATAATTCAGGTATAACAGTTTGGCTTTTCTTCTTGTTTCCCGGTCAAGAGAATCTATATCCGGGAAAAACCCGTTCTCCGGCGTTATCGGAAGATTGACCACCTGTCCGCCAAACCATTTGGTCAAGGTTCCCAGCACCGGATAATTGGGCACCGGCATGATGGTAATATCCCCTGGGTTGATAAACGCTGCCGGCAGCATGGCCAGCACCGGCTTTGAACCGATGCCATGGATTATTTCCGTTTCGGGATGCAAACCCTTTACACCGTAAGCCATCTCCAGATATCTAGCCGCCGCATCCTTAAATTCCTGGATCCCGTTATCGGCATATCCCCTGTTTTCAGGCTTTGCCGCCTCCTCAGCCAGTTTGGCCACAATTCCCGGATCAGCCATTTCATCAGGCTCTCCGACTCCCAGATCGATTATTTCAACGCCTGGATGATTTTTCCTGGCAGCTGCTTTCGCGCGTTTTATTTTTTCAAACTTGTAAATCACCGTGTCTTTACCAAACTTCGAGCCCCCGATTCTTTCAGCAAACATACTTTGAACAAAACTATCCGGCATCACTGATCATCCTTTTTCATACAATTTTAAACCGACAACATTCGTTTTTCAGCAAACTTCTAAATTGCATTTTAACATAATTGTCAGCATATAACCAGCTTAACTCCCGCTGCCGCTTTGGCCGCCGGCGCTACCCCCAGCCTGACCTTGGGCGCCGCCTCCGCTTTGGCCGTCTGCGGCACCGTCTAAAGTTTCAATCTTCTTAATTTCACCGTTTATTTGCATTTCCATAGTTTTTCCGTCCTGGGTGGTAACGCGCAGCGTTGTTTTCTTGCTTCCACTCTGATTGCCCTGGCTGCCGCCTTCTTTATTTTTATCGCTGCCACCGCTTTGTTTCTGATCACTTGATTGTCCTGTATTCTGGCTGCCCTGCTGCTGTTGCCCCTGCTGCCCGCCTTGGCCGCCTTCCTGTCCAGCCGGCTTGCCCCAGCGCTGTTCGAGAAGATATGATTCATTCCCGGTAATCAAGCGCACCGGGGTAATCCTGGCAGGCACGTCAAAATCGCCGTTTCTAACCTGTTTATCATACTGCCAGTGCCCGGTGGTGGCCATTCCTACCGCCGCGTCATAAGCATACTGGGCCATAAGCTCAGGCATGACATCCACTTCAGCGTCATGCTCTCCCGCTGCCAGCGCTTGTGAAGCCTGCCTGTCGGCCCCGGCGCCGATGGTAATAACACGCTGACTCAACCCCCGGCTTTTGATCATTTCTGTTACTGCCGGAGCTATACGGCTATCGGTAGTTATAACAGCATCGATCTGTCCGCCGCTGGTTGTCAATGCTTGTTCAAGAGTAGTTTTGGCCGCTTGTGGCTCACCGGCGGGATGGTCTTTTACCAGCACCACCTGCACCAGCGCCTGATCTTTCAAATTTTCCAGCAATGATGATGTAATCTCCCGGGACGCCTGGTCATTTTTATCGCCCTGTAAAATCACCGCTTTCATTGGTGTAGACCGGCCTTGGGCCGCGCTGAGAAGGTAGCGGGATTGCAGTTCCCCGGTTCTGGCGTGATCTGAGGCGATATACCCGTCCAACGGAGAACTGGCGGGCAGCGTTTCCAGGGCGATCACTTTGATGTTGGCCTGGGCCAGCTTGCGCACCAGTTTGGGACCAGCCGCAGGGTCTACCAGTTGGAGAATCACCACTTTGACCTTTTGATTTGCCAGTTCATCCAGGTCCTTCTCTTGTTTGGCTGGATCGTTTTTCGCGTCGAGCCAGGTGATGTTCACCTGCTGGTTCTGACCGCCCTGGCCGCCGCCGGCCTGCACCGGCACTACCATCTCGCTGGCCTGCTGGTTTTGCTGGCCCTGCTGGCCGCCGCCCTGATCACTTTGGCCGCTGCTCTGTCCACCCTGCCCCTGGCGTCCGGACATGGTCTTTTTCAAGATTTGGTTTCCATCCCTCTCCATATCAGCCAGGCTTACCGCGATTTTTATTTCCTGCCGGCTCCCGTTATTACTGACCGGTTTCTTCTGGGCCTGTCCCTGACCGCCACAACCACCTAACAAAGTCAGCACCATTGTCATGATGATAAGCAACGGGAAATATGCACCCTTAATCTGATGACGCACAACCCTTCACCCCGCATTTTTATTAAAATTATTATGCGTAAAAGAATGATGAAATATTGAATATCTTTAAAATGACTACCGGGTTAAGGTTTTATTTTCCATCAGGTAAACATATTTATACAATGAGGTGATTTCGATGAACTTTAATTCAGTTGTTGAACTATTAGCAGAGGGAATAGCCGGATTTACGAGGAGACGGGTTGGTGAATATCACGCACCCGAACTGGCGCTGGCTGTTGACAGGGCACGGCGGGACTGGCAGCAGGCGCTGCGGGAATTCCGCTACATCGAAAGCGATCTTGTCGACTATGCTATTCTAAAAATAAGCACAGCTGAAAAGTATTATATGACGCTTTTAAGTCAGGCCAAAAAAGAAGGGGTTGTAGCCTGGTCAATAAAGCCTAATGTGACTACTCCTCCTCTATCTTCAAATACTCATCCCTGACTTTTTGAAAATCCTCCCATACGGGGCGTTTTTTGCTGCTGTCTCTCAGGAGCGCGGCCGGGTGATAAGTAGGCATGATTTTGATCCCGCTTTTGCTGACCAGCCATTTTCCGCGCATGACAGTGATCCTGGCGTCAGGTTCAACCAGATTCTGCAAAGCGGTGCTGCCCAACAGGACGATGATCCTGGGGGAAATCAGTTCAATCTGGCGGTAAAGCCACGGAAGGCATGACTCAGCCTCATCCGGGCGCGGCGCCCTGTTGCCGGGGGGCCTGCACTTAACAATATTGGCGATATAAACGTGTTTGAACCGCTCCAGGTTGACAGCCGCCAGGATCTTGTCCAGCAACTGCCCCGCTTTGCCCACAAAAGGACGGCCCAGCCGGTCTTCATCCGCTCCCGGACCTTCTCCAATGAACATTAACCGGGCCTTCGGATTACCTTCTCCGAAAACCACCCCGGAGCACCCGCCCCGCAGGCCGCACCTGGCACAATCCCCGGACATGTTTTGCAATTCTTCAAGGCTGTTGATCTTACTCAGGTCAAAATCGTTTTCATAGATGACTTTATTCAATCCCTTTCAACCTCCGGGGGCCCGCGCCATAATAAAAATTACGGAACAGGAATGGCCGCCTGTTCCGTGGATAATTCATTGCGGTACTTTTTCCAGGATTATTTTGTGGTCCACCAGGGCCAGTTCCACAATTTTCGCTCTGATCATTTTTCTCTTGCCGAAAATATCTTCTAACAGCAGGCCGTCATCGCAGGGCACCACATGGTCAACCATTTCCAGAAACAACTCATCTTCTTTGCCCGGCTTTCTAAGAAACGCGTTTGCCTCACACATAACCTGTTCCCACCTTGCCTTTTTCATTTATTAATGCGGAGCAGCGACATGGGACCTCTATTTGAACTGATTATATCTCTACCTTTTTAGTAGTGTCAACTTTGAATTTTCCCCCAAAATTTCCCCAGCCAGCGCCCTAACGGGCCTGCTGTCCAAAGCTCAACGTATTTTTTCTCATTTCCTTCCGGCACAGGCACCAAACCCCAGTCCCCTGATCCCGCAGGCACCAGCAGCCGCCTGCGGTTTTCACCCGCCGCGCGGCTGAAGTAATCCACCATCAAGGGCAAAAAGGCTTCTTGCTGCATTTGATAAAAATTATACTTGCCCGTCAACTCCAGACCGTTCACCGCCAAGATGATGTCCCCGGAACGAATACCGGCCTGCCAGGCCGCCGTGTCCGGCGCAACATCAAGCACTCTCATTCCCCGGGCGGGCGGGACGTACAGAGCCTCACCGCAAACCTCGATTCGCCTGCTGAGGTAAATTATGGTTTCATGCCCAAGCGGGGAGAACAGCGCCGCGGCAAGCGCCGCCGCGCGGCTGCTTTCCGCCAGCACAGCCAAAATCAACAAGATTAAACTATAAAAACCAAGGTGGAGCGCGGAAAGGCGGCTCTTTTCCACCGGACTCCTGGCAATCGATACGTCGCTGTAGCCTAAACCGGCTACCACGGGCATCAGGGTAAACGCCAGGCTTTGCAGCTCACCTGACACACTGGGTTTAATCAACGGCCACCAGTCAGGCATCTCTACTGCCTCATGGACCGCGCCGGCACTCGCCACGGCCAGCACTACAAGCGGTATCGGCCAGAACCGCTGCAGGGTAAAGCCGCCCACCACCCGTCCGCCGGCATCTTTAATAAAAGCAGGCGCCGCCCCCAGGTGGCCGCTCACCAGGATCAGCATACTTTCCACCATATGCAGGACAGCAACCAAAGCCATGATCTGAGGGATATTCACCTGAGGAAAGCCAAGAAGCAAGCTGGAAATTGCCAACAATCCGCCGGCATAAGCAAAGCACAAAAAACGCATGTTTATCAGCATCAACAAGATGGCCGCCGGCCAAAGATAAATCAAATCCGCACCGGAAAGAGCCAGACCGATAAAAACTATCAGGCAGCTTCCCGCCAAACCGCCCAGCAGCCCAAAACCAGCCGCCATAATCACATCAGCCCAGACCCTGCCGGACTTCTGATGAAAAAAGTATTCCCTCAACCTCCCCATCCGCCGGTACTGCAAAGCGATTAAACCCACTATCAACAAAAACACCGGCCAGAATTGCGGGTTCAGAAACGCCAGCAGAAAGGACTTCAGGACTAAGGGGATAATCTCCGTAAAGGGAAACAAACGCTTCACCTCGAATGTTCTCTACCCGGCAATCGCGATCTTCTCTTTTATAATTTCTACCGCTTTATCCAGCTGAACGTCAGGGAGACGATCTTCTTGAGACTGTACCAGGATATCAGGCTCCACACCTTTTTCGTGGATATCATTTTTTGCCGGCGTCAGGTACCGGGCGGTAGTGAGCTTTAATCCGGCGCCGCCGTCCAATCGAAATACCGTTTGCACTATCCCTTTGCCAAAAGTTTTGGTCCCTACCAGAACTCCCGCGCCGGTGTCTTTTACCGCTCCGGCCAGGATTTCAGCGGCGCTTGCGCTCCCCTCGTTGATTAACACTGCCAGCGGCAACTGGATTGTTGTTCCTTCCGATTCAAAAACCTGCTCGTGACCTACCCGGTAGTCTATATATACAATAGGCCCTTTCGGAATAAAATTCTTCGCCACATCCACCGCCGAGATAAGTTCGCCACCCGGGTTATCCCGGAGGTCCAAAATAATTCCCTTGATCTTTTCTGTCTTCGCTTTTTCAAGCACTTCCTTGATTTCATCAGCGGTACGTTCTGTGAATTGGCTAATTACAATATGCTCGATGCCGGTGTCCTCCAATAACCGCCCCTCGACGGTGGGAACGCTGATTTCCTCCCTGGTTATGGTGAATTGCAGCTGCTCCGGCGCTCCTTCCCTGTTGACGGTAAGGTTGACTTTTGAGCCGACCGGCCCACGCATTAAATTAATCGCCGTGTCCAGATCAATGCCTTTCGCGTCACGGTCGTCAATCCTGGCGATCACATCGCCTTCCTTAATCCCCTCTCTGGCCGCCGGCGTTCCTTGATAGGCGCGCACTACCGTGAGATATTGTTCTTTTACACCCACCAGAATGCCCAAACCGCCAAAGGAACCCCTAATCTGCTCCTGAAGATGAGAAAATGTTTTTGGATCAAGGTAAACCGAATACGGGTCACTTAAAGAACTAACCAGGCCTTTAATCGCCCCATCCACCAACTGGGTGGAGTTTACCGGATACAGATACTGCGTCCGCACCAGGGAGACGACTTTAACCAGGTTGCCGATATTCTTGTAATTACTGGCCAGGAGCCCACCCACCACCAGAAACACAGCAAAAACAAACACTGCCAGAAAATAACGCCATCTGCCGCTCCTGGAATTATCCTCGAAGATATAATGATTCAATTTACAAAAACACCTGCCGATCTTGTCCTATCTCACATACGTTATTATACTACAATCCTGTGTCAGTTAGACTCAAATCCTCTGTGCCTGCGAAATAATTTAATATATAAAGGGCAGAATCAAAAATCTGCCCCTTTATAGTATATCATTGCAACTGTTACCGAACAAATTCAGCCCCTGATGAACATAAACGCTTGAAAGCTTTAATTTAGCGTTACTATAACCACTGAAGAAAACCGCCTACCGGAAAGCCCTTACAAGTAATTTAACGGATTGACCGGCTCACCGTTCACTCTCACCGAAAAATCCAGGTGCGGACCGGTTGACAGGCCGGTGCTTCCCACTCTGCCGACGGCCTGGCCTTTGGCCACATCCTCCCCGTAACCCACCAACTGCGCGGACAGGTGTGCATAAAGAGTGGTCAGGCCGCCGCCGTGGTCGATCATGACGACATTGCCGTAACCGCTCATATAACTCACATCTATTACCACACCGGCCTGGGCTGCAACCACAGTCGTACCGGTGGGCGCCGGAATATCAATCCCGTTGTGCATTCTGCTGGCGCCCAAAATGGGGTGCGTACGCATGCCGAACGGGGAGGAAATATTCGTATAACCCGGCACCGGCCAGGTGAACGCCCCGGTGGCACGCGGCTGCGATTGCGAACGCCGCTTGGCGATTTGGCGTAAAATCTCCTGCTCCTGAGCCTCCAGGCGGGCAGCTTCCGATTCAAGATCCCACAGGTTGGCGCTGGCCTCTTTCAGCAAGGCATTTCTTTCATTCTGCTTAGCCTGCAGCTCCTGACGGGCGGCTTCTTGCTCAGAAATCATGGCTACCAGCCGTTCCTGCTGTACTTCCAAATCTGCCTTCCGGTTGCTGATTTGCCGGCGGTCGGCTTTGACCTGATTAATAATGGAAATGTCCTGCTGCACCACCCTTTTCAAGAGCTCGTAACGGTTCACAAAGTCGTTGAAATCCTGCGACTCAAAAAGAACTTCCAGGTAGCTGACATTGCCTATCTCATACATGTTGCGCACTCTTTTATTCAACATGTCAGTGCTGTCGTTAAGTCTTGCTTCAGCTTCCGCTAGTTCCGCCTCAGTCTTGCGCAAGCTTGCTTTAGCCTGTCCGAGGTTTTTTTCCAGGTCGCTCAGCTGGAGAGTCTTCTCACTTATTGAATTGTTAAGCACGGAAACCTGCCGGGAGTAGTCTTTGACCACACCCCTGGCCTGATCGGCCTGGTTTTGCTTCTGGTTTAACTGCACCCTGGTATTGTTCAGCTGCTGTTCAAGCTCATCACCATAAGCCGCCCCGATGGCTCCCGTCAGAAAAACCAAACCCGCCGCACTAATCAGTATTTTTTTCTTCAAAAAACCGAATTTCATCTTATTCAAACCTCCGGGTTAACCAAAATACCAATTACGCTTTTAAGAACTTGCGCATGGAAATAACACTGCCGGTCGCTCCGATGAACAGTCCCAGAAGCAGCAGCCCTTCCATCAACAGCATAATTAAATTACGGTCGCTGACTAGTTGCATAAAAGCCAGTGAAAATTGAATATTGCCGATTAGAGTAAAGTACCCATAGTAAATAACGAGCACTGCAATTAACGAGCCGGTCAGCCCCAGGAATATTCCTTCCAGCAAGAATGGAACGCGCACAAACCAGTTTGTCGCTCCGAGAAACTTCATAATGCCGATCTCCCGGCGCCTGGCAAAAACAGAAAGGCGTATAGTGGTGGCTATTAAAAAAACAGCCGCAATCCCCAATAAAATCATTAACACCAGTCCGGCGGTGCGCACCCAGCGGCTGAAAGCCATCAGTTTCTCGACCGTTCCCTGGCCGTAACGAACCTGATCGACTTGGGCCAGACTCTCCAATTGCTGGGCCAGCGGCGCCACTTGTTCAACCGTATGCGTCTTGATCCGGAAGGCATCCGGCAATGGATTTTTTTCTTCCAGGCCTTCCAGCAAATCCTTGTTATCCTCAAGTTTTGCTTGCCACTCTTCCAGCGCTTGCTGTTTGGTAACATATTCAAACCGGGCTATTTCCGGCATTGCTTTAAGCTTGTCTTCAATTTGCTTTACCTGGACGGTCGTAGTCTGATCCTTCAAAAAAAGGCTGATTTCAATATTTGATTCCAGGTTGTCGGCCACTTTGCCGGCATTTACCACCAATAGCAGGGAACTGCCCAGGATCAGCAAGGATACGGCGACTACTCCCACCGAGGCCGCGGAAAGCCAACTGTTGCGTAAAATTGATTGGATAGCCTCGCGAAAATAATACCGGATGGTGCTAAGCCTCATAGCGATATGTTCCTTCCTTCTCGTCCCGCACAATCCGCCCGCCGTCCAACTCCACTACGCGTTTTTTCATAGTATCCACAATATCCCAGGCGTGAGTGGACATAATAATGGTAGTGCCCCTGCGGTTTATATCCGAGAACAATTTCATCAGTTCCCGGGAAGTGTCGGGGTCCAGATTGCCGGTCGGCTCATCAGCGATAATTAATACCGGGTTATTCACGATAGCGCGGGCGACACTTACCCGTTGCTGCTCGCCGCCGGAAAGGTGGTCGGGAAACACGCCGGCCTTATTGGCGAGGCCGACCATATTGAGAACATTAGGCACCATTTTCTTTATTTCCCGGCCGGACGCTCCGACAACTTCCATGGCAAAGGCTATATTTTCAAACACGGTTTTTTGCGGCAGCAAGCGAAAATCCTGAAAAACCATGCCGATTTTCCGTCTCAGATACGGGATTTCCCGTTGGCGCATGCGGACGACGTTTTTTCCGTTAAAAATCACCTGACCGCGATTCGGCAGCTCTTCCCGGTAGATTAACTTTGTTAATGTTGACTTTCCGGCGCCGCTCGGGCCTACCAAAAAGACAAATTCACCTTTATGAATTTGGAGGGTGACATCAGTCAAAGCTTTAATATCGCCGGGATAGATTTTGGTAACGTTATAAAAATTAATCAAA
>NZ_MVQM01000110.1:0-6189 GCF_002067195.1 Pelotomaculum sp. PtaB.Bin117
CATTAAAAATAATTATTAATTTTAGCAATTAAATATATTGTGAAATGTAAGAAAATTATAAAAATTGTAATTAAATTTTCAAATTTTTAAATTCTTGAACAGGTAGAAATAAGGGGTTGGTTCTCTAAAAGGGAACCAACCCTTTTAAAATTTGCAAGTCAATGACAGAAGAACGCCGTAAAACGGTGGATTTATTGGGAATAGGACTTGGTATATAAATTGCTGTTAATATAATCAGCTTTTACTTTTAAGGCAACCGCGGAGCCGAAAAAAGTTTAATAGCAAAAATAAGGCATGGAGGGAATGAACCAATGAAAGATTTGAGGCATTTTATCGGACAGCTTGAGCAAAATGAGGAATTAGTGCGGATCAAAAAGGAAGTGGATTGGGATATTGAGCTAGGAGCGATCAGCCGCCGGGTATACGACCAGTATGGCCCGTGCCTTTGGTTTGAGAAGATCAAGGATTACCCGGAAGGATACACCGTCATTAACGGTGAGTGTGGCACCTGGCGGCGGGTGGCCATCGCCATGGGATTGGATGCAGACACGCCGTTGCGGGAGATTTACAAGGAATATGAGAAGCGGATAGAAGGACGGGTGCAACCCAATATCGTTGATCGTAAATCAGCTCCCTGTAAGGAAAATGTCTTCATCGGGGAACAAGCGGACATCTACAGGCTGCCGGCCCCCCTCATTCACGAGGGAGACGGCGGGCGCTATATCGGCACCTGGGATGCCGTAATAACCAAGGACCCGGAAACAAACTGGACGAACTGGGGCATGTACCGTTTCATGATCCACAACCAGAATTTTCTTGCCGGATGGCCTCAGACTACCAGCCAGTTTGCCATGATGCTGAACGAGAAATATGTACCCAAGAATCAGCCTATGCCGGTAGCTTTAGTTATTGGCTCACATCCCCTTGATCATATGGTGGCTACCGCGCCTATGCGGCCTGGTGTAAATGAGGCTGAGGTGGCCGGATCTTTAAGAGGAGAGCCGGTCGATCTCGTGAAGTGCGAGACAAGCGACATTATGGTGCCGGCCAATGCGGAAATCATTATTGAAGGAGAAATTCCCACCGACGCAATTGTACCGGATGGTCCCTTTGGAGAATACCCAGGCTTCCGGAGCGGCACTATGGCGGAAGGCGTAGCTTTCCGGATCAAAGCGATCACACACCGGAATAACCCCATTTTATCGATGACCGCTCTTGGCGCCCCGGTGGATGACAGTTCAATTGCCGCCTCCCTGACTGCGGCCGTGGGAATGAAATTAGGGCTGCAAAGGCGTGGCGTCGACGTAACTGATGTATATGTGCCGCCTGAAGGAGTCACTCACCTGGTTATTGTCGGTGTGAAGACAGGCGGGATCGAAGTAACCAGGAAAGTCCTTGACTTCTTCATTGCGCGGCGGGTAATGGTTTCCAAAGTGATCGTGGTAGACAAAGACGTGGATGTCTTTGACATGAAACAGTGGATACATGCTTTTGCCACCAAGTGTCACCCGGGACGGAGTATCGTCGTGGAGCACTTTGTAGGGAAGTCCAATGCCCTCACCCCCTGTTACGATGCGGATGAACGGCGCATCCTCAAGGGAGCGTTCGCGGCCTTTGACGCTACCTGGCCGTTGGAATGGCCAAAAGAAAACATCCCGCCAAGGGCTACTTTCAAAGAGATTTACTCGCAGGAAACGCAGGATAAAGTGCTGGCCAAGTGGCATGAATACGGGTTTTAGAAATCCGGACACTTTTTGACTAATAAATAAATTTAAGGAGGCAGAGATTTATATGTCAAAAGAATATCTTACCTATGTTCGTAAATATGCGGATCTTTATGAGGGTGAGCGCGACATATTTATTAAGGACCTGACGCCGGGTCCGAGAAAATACGATACCAAGCAGGTTAGAGCTTTGATAGCCCGCTCGGCCGGGAATCTGCCGGGAGCGGACACTCTCTGGGTACGTTCAGAAATGGGTGTGCTTGATCCGGAACCATGGGCGATTAAAATTTTGAAAGAACTGCCTGACTATGTAAAAGGTCGTCCTTACACCGACGTCTTTAGCGTCATGAACAAGTAAACGGTTTATACTCCGAGAAAGGTGGGAGGTAATGTTTTACGATCCGGCAATTGAAACAGCTCCTCGTGAAAAAATACGGGACATCCAATGGCAAAGACTATGTGACATGCTGAAAAAGGTATACCGGGGCAACCGGTTTTACCAGGACAGGTTTAAGAAACACGGGGTAGCGCTTGAAGACATCCGGGATCTTAATGACATAACAAAGCTGCCGTTTACGACCAAAAAAGACTTCCAGAAGGATCAGGAAGATCATCCCGTTTTCGGGACAAACTTAACGGAACCGTTCGAGAACTATGTCCAGTTCCACCAGACTACCGGCACCACGGGCAAACCCTTAAAATGGCTCGACACGAAAGATAGCTGGGCTTGGCGGGCGCGTTGCATGGCCCATTCACTGGCGGCGGCAGGTGTTACAAACAAGGATGTCCTGTTGTTGCCATTTAACTTCGGCCCTTATACCGCTTTCTGGGGTGTATACGAAGCGGCGCAGCACCTGGATGTATTGACAATTCCCACCGGGGGGTGGACCACCGAGCAGCGTTTGAACAGCATAGTCGAAAACCAGGCCACTTTAATCATCGGTACCCCCACTTATATGCTGCGCCTGGCCGAGGCGGCCCAGGAAGAAGGTATTGACCTGGCCAATTCAGCCATCCGGGTGCTTATCCTGGCCGGGGAGCCGGGAGCAATGATCCCGTCCGTGCGGGAGAAACTCGAAAAAGCCTGGGGTGCGAGAGTATTTGAGTACCCGGGATTAACCGAGACCGGCACCTATGCTTTTATGTGCGAACATGATAACCAGGCCTTGCACATTATTGAGAGCGAGTTTGTCGTGGAGGTCCTAGATCCAAAGACCGGGAGAAGCGTTGCGGACGGTGAGACCGGCGAACTGGTGCTTACGAATCTAGGGCGCACGTGCAGCCCGGCTATCCGTTACCGGACCAATGACCTGGTGCGCTTGGAAAGATCGTCTTGCGCTTGTGGCCGGACCTTCGGCAAATTAATCGGAGGGGTCTTGGGGAGACAGGATGAAATGCTGATTATCCGGGGGGTAAACGTCTTCCCGAGCACTATGGGGAATATCGTGGAAGAGTTTCTGGAACTGGGAAACGAATATCAGATTACCGCTTACCGCCGGGGTGACATGGATGAATTGAAAGTACAAATCGAAACAACTCCTTCGTCGAAAGATGTAAGCGAGCTCATTGCCACCGAATTAAAAAAACGCCTTAACTTGCGGGTTGACATACAAACAGTGCCCAAGGGGACACTCGCGCGTTCAGATTATAAAGGCAAAAGATTTATCGACGAGCGGGGCAAGCGGTCGATTAGCGCAGGATAGTCAAGTCTCAAAAAAATAGTATTGGAAGGGGGCGATTATAACACCGTCCCCTGAGATCCTCCCGTGGGGGGTGATTAAGAACCGCCCCCCCCCCAATTTTTCCTAACTGGGAATGTTTCAAAGGTAGATAGATCTATAAAAGATAGGAGGGTTTTGCGTGACTAAGGGTTTACTGGAACAAGGCCCGGGGATTAGAGAATCCTTAAAAGCCCTGCCATATAGTTTTAATATCAATAATGTCACCGCAGCCTTAATAGCAACAGTTTTTAGCTTGAGCGGCCCGATCATATTATTAATCAATATTGCTAATGAAGCCCATTTAACTGACCAGCAAATTGTTACATGGCTTATGTCGATTTATTTTATTAGCGGTACGTTAATGGTTTTTTTGTCTCTTTACTACCAACAGCCCATAGCCATTGCCTTTTCTTTGCCGGGCATCATTGTAATAGGCAGTCTCATGAAAGTTTTTTCATTGAACCAAATGGTCGGGGGATATATTTTTGGCGGGTTAATATTACTTTTCCTTGGCGTTACCGGCTTAATTAAAACCGTCGTAAAATATTTGCCTTTACCAATCATAATGGGAATGATTGCGGGGGCCTTGTTTAGTTACGCAATGGGAATTGTTACATCGGTTCAAAAGGATTATATAGGAGCCGGATTAACACTATTAGCGTTTTTTGTAAGCCGTCTTTTTACAAAGAAGATTCCGCCTCAGGCGATCGCGCTGGTTGTTGGCGTAATTGTGAGCATGTACCTCATGAAGTCGAAGATGGCAATGGGTGATCTATTTTATGCTCCTCTTTTAATAAAACCCGACTTTGGTTTTGCCGCAATATTATCCATAGGCGTACCGCTGGTGTTGCTGGGGCTTGCTGACTTTTTGAAAGGTTACGGGATTTTAACAGCTAATAAATTTGATGCGCCTGTTAACACAATGATTACATCTACCGGTATTTGCTCAACAATAGGCGCATTTTTCCTGGCGCACAGTATTACAGTCGCCGGCCCGATAACTGCGATAACTTCTTGTGAAGATGCCGGGCCAAAGGAATCCAGGTGGGTCGGGGCATTTATAAAAGGGATCATCCAAGTTTTTGTTGCATTTATTAGCGGGTTGTTAGTGCCTTTTTTAAGGTCTTTGCCTGCGACTATCGCGAACGTTTTGGCAGGGCTGGCAATGGTCAGCTTATTTATCACTGCGTTTGAAGTAGCTTTTAGCAGCAAGAATAAATTTCAAATTGGAGCCTTTTTCGCGTTCATCGTTGCTTACTCCAATTTTTCAATCTACAATATCAGTTCTCCGGTATGGTCTTTGCTGGTTGGTATAATCGTCTCATTAATTTTTGAAAGGGAGAATGTTAAGTCTTTTCTGCGTCCCGTTGCCGAAGCGGATGGAATAGCCAGTTCCCAAGGATGATTCAACGATAAGAGCAGGAGGGTGCAAACATGAATGTTCAGCGAATTATAGTCGCTATCACGGGGGCTACCGGAGCAATTTATGGTGTTCGGTTGCTTGAGGTTTTACAAGAATGTCCGGGTGTGGAAACTCACCTTATCTTGAGCAGTTGGGCTGAAAAAACAATTGCTTTAGAGACAAATTACGATGTTGGCGCGGTGCGCAAAAAAGCCAATTTCTGCCACGATCTGCGTAATGTGGGAGCAGCGGTTGCCAGTGGTTCTTTCCAAACCAGCGGTATGGCTGTTATTCCCTGCAGCATGAAAACACTGGCGGCAATAGCCCACGGATTGGCTGAAAACCTTATTATCCGTGCCGCCGACGTGATGTTGAAAGAAAGAAAGAAGCTTGTTCTGGTTCCGCGGGAGACTCCTTTAAATGTGATCCATCTTGAAAATATGCTTGCAGTGAATAGGGCGGGGGCACATCTGGTCCCGCCCATGCCTGCTTTTTACAACCACCCGGCTACCATCGACGATTTGGTTAATCATCTAGTCGGGCGGGTGATGGACCAGTTTGGCTTACCGCATAACCTGACGCGCCGGTGGGGTGAGGTTGCTCTGGTTGACTCGCATCCGGTAAAGTTTAATGAAATGAGTCAGGTGGCTCGTTTTTGATGGGGGGATAGTTTATGGCTTTATACCGTTTTGCCGGGCGAACGCCGGTAGTAAGCGCAAAAAGTTACGTGGGTGAAGCTACTATGCTTATTGGCGATGTTAAAATCGGTGATGATTGCTATATAGGCCCCGGAGCTATACTCAGGGGTGATCATGGCACCATTGAAGTAGGTCCGGGTACAGCTATAGAAGATGGCGTAATTATTCACGCGTCCACAGGTGGTAAATGCCGTATCGGGAAAAACGTAACTATTGGACATGGTGCAATAGTTCATGCGGAAGATATTAAAGATTACGCGGTAATTGGGATGGGAGCAATTTTGAGCCTTCATGTCAAAATCGGCTCATGGACTATTGTCGCCGAAGGAAGCGTGGTTAAAAACCGTCAAATCATTCCCGGTGGGGTCGTGGTGGCGGGTAATCCGGCTAATATTGTACGGGACGTGGAAGCTAGGGACCGGGAATTTTGGCTGTGGGGCAAGCAACTCTATGTTGATCTTGCTAAGCAATATATACGGGATGGAATGGAACAAGTGGAATAAATAAGAGAAAAAAGGTGTAAAGACATGGAGGTATTAGAAGTTATAAATACGGACGTTCTGGTTATAGGCGGCGGCGGTGCGGGTTTATGCGCCGCCATTTCATCTAGAAAAGAAGGCGCTGAAGTTTTGCTGATTAGTAAA
>NZ_MVQM01000111.1:0-14536 GCF_002067195.1 Pelotomaculum sp. PtaB.Bin117
TAGTTTCAATTCACCGGATTGAGAACGCTTGAGCAATGACTGAAAAACCAAAAAAGCTTACAAAGCAAAAAGGTCCCATTAAAAAAATATTGACATTTCCGTGGAGTGGTTTTATCATATTAAAAATGAGAATAAGAAAGTAGGCCCCTGGATGTGGGCTTTTTGAGCAGGAAGGTCAGCCGCCAAGCATAGCCCTTCCTTCTTAGTTTTTAAGGACCAAAACATCATCACTCCTTATATAATGTTTTAGATAATATCAACCCCTTTCGACAAAATATAAATAGGTATTATGATTATACCCAAACCAGGATTGTTTTGCAATATAATCTAACAGGGGGATGAAACTATTTGGTAGCTTGGAAATTACATATTTTAATGGCAGAAAAAAGGCTCAAAATAATAGACGTTGCCAGGTCGGCAGGTTTAGCATGGGAAACAGTATCGACGATTTACCACGGGAAAGCTAAAGCGGTGACTTTGGAAACACTGGACAAGCTATGTAAAGCCTTGGAGTGTCATCCGGGCGATCTATTAGAATATAAATAATAATCCCCAAACAAAGAAAACACGGAAAGGCGTTATACGCTCTCTACCGTGTTTTTGCCTATCCAGTGCCTTGAGCGGCGGGATTTTTTCGAGAATAAAAAGGGGAGAAGGGGGAGATTTAGGAGAAAAAAATAAACGGAGTCAATAGACTCCAATATCCTTTGAGTAGTTTAATTTATATTGTAAAATTCATCTATTATTGTAAGCAGTTCTTGCTTCTTGCCTACGCTTATTTCGCCTTTCAATGATTCAATATCTTTCTTTAATACTGGCTGAGCTAAACTGAAGCGCAATATGCAATTACTCCTTACTCCGTCACGCCCGGCAAATAATTCTAGATCGTTTGGCCTGAACAGGTCTACCCTTCTTGACAAAGGAGCTACCGTAACTATTGGACAGACCGGATTATAATTCTGGTCATTGTTGGAAACAATTACTAATGGAGGATTGGAAAATGTTGAAAAAAATAATCCAGCAATTAGCCGACTATTTTCGGTGCTTTCATGTTAACACTGCTGGCTGAAAATAAACTTAATGTTACCTGTGATTTCCATGAAAATAATTTGAAGGTTTTGTGAACTAGGGGAAAGTAAAACGCCCCCCAGTTGTAACGGTGAGCGTTTTAAAAGAAAGGTGATCATTTACACATACTTATATTAACACTATTTTATCCCTTAAAATGCGGTAAAAATGAAGCAACCCCCACTCCGAAGAGCAGGGCTTTCATTAACCAGATAACTAATACTGATTTACCTTCCAGCAAACAATCTGATTAAAAACCAAATAATCCATTCTACTGGTGTATGGTGATATGGGGTTTTTGCTGAAGGTATAGAACGGAGCTCCTACGCCGCCGGAAGCTTTACTCTGATACCAGTTGATAAAGTTCTGGATTTCCGTCATAGACAGATCGTAATCGATATCCGAGCCGTTGGCCATTGTTACCCAAAGAATCGCCCGGCCTTCGCTGCTGGAAGCCTGCGGGGTGGCGGATGCTTCGTTAGAATTGCCGCTTTCCTTGCCATCTATCAGGGCGGTAACCACGTAGTAATATGTTATGCCGTTGGTCACATCGTTGTCGGTATAGGCTGTCGCTGTTACACCGTTCGGCGTTAGATTAGTATATGGACCTCCGGAAGTCATTGCTCTATAAACGTTATAGTACGTGGCTCCGGAAACCGAATCCCAAGTTAGATTCACTTGCGCGTCACCAGCTGTAGCTGACAGGTTGGTTGGAGCGGGAGGAGATGGGGTCAATTCCTCCATCATCTCCATTTCATAAATTAAAAACCGGCATTGCCATTGTTTGCCGAGACATTGATTTGGTACTTTATATAGCTTGTATCATTATTAAAAACAAATTCTTTTTTATTCTGTGTATTCCAGTCAGTAACATTAGATTGCGTATCTAATATAACCCAAGCCGAGCCATTCCAACCCTCAAAGGTCCAGTTTTTGGGTGCTCTATCGAAATAATTACTTACTAGTAATGTATATTTACATATTTTTTTTAAACTTGAAAACTCATAAGCAAGCCACCCGGTACGGTTGTCTGTTTCATGAAATGATCCTACACTATCATCAAACGCAAGATAGGCATAGTAATGCGCCTCTTGACCAGTAGAACTTGCATATCCTGAAGGATAATTGTTACTTGTCATATCCGGGATTAGATCATCAGTATACTCTGTAGCCATAGCAACTCCAGGGATAAAAATCGCTACCAACAACAACATAATCACTAAATATTTTTTCATTTCTTTCCCCTTTCTTTCCTTTTTTTATTGATTCACTTTATAACTCGCCTCGCTGGATACTAAAAATCACCACCTTCTCTATTAAATAAATCCTATATATGTAACAATTCGACAAAGCAAAAAGCTACCCTTGCCAAAATATCCAACAAATACCGACATAGTTCTACATTGTTCTGCAAAAGGAAATAACAGCAAAAGCCCCACTCGCCATTGAGCAGGGCTCGTTTCGAGGACTAAGCCGGTTTGGAAAAGTCCCTGGTTAGTATGTCCTTTATAGTCCTAAATTACATTAACCGTCCTTGTTGCCTCATCCCAGGATACCGTTTTGCCCAGCGCTTCCGCAAGCGCCCGGACAGGTGCCCAGGTAAGATCATCAATCTCTTTACCCTCCAGGACTTTGCCGGCAACCCTAATCGTTATCGCCCCTGTTACTGTGATTGCTTTCTTTTGCAATCCCAAAGCCACCACCAGACCGTAAGCGATCTCGTTGGCCAGGCCGTCCAAAAACGATGAATCTTTCAGCTTCTCCGCGTCGGCCGCCGTATCAATAAATAAGTTCTCAAGCAGCACTGCCGGCATCTCTGTTTCACGCAACACAGCGAAATTAGCCCTTTTCTTACCTCTGTCAACAACACCCTGCCCGGCAAGAAAACCGCTATAAATGGTGCTATGAAGCATAGTCCGAATTCTCTCGGTGTCATCACCCGCGTCGGTGTGGACGTAGGACTCAAACCCGGTACCGCCGCCGGCATTGATGTGAATAGAGCAGAAGTAATCCGCGCCCAGGTCGTTGGCAAATGCAGCCCGTTCGTTCAGGGAATCACTCCGCGGCGCAAACTTAACCTGCACGTCATAAGGCACCAGCTTTGCAGCAATGCGATTGCAAATATCATCTGTGAGGTTGGCTTCCTCTAGGCCATTACCGCAGGCCCCCGGGTCTTTCCCACCGTGGCCTTTGTCTAATACTAAAATCATTGTCTTTCCTCCTTAACTTCGTTGCTACTTTTCTTCTGGATTTCTTCCAAGGCTTTCGCCAACACATCCGGAACAGGCAACCCTGCCCGGCCGGCATTCTTCAAAACGCTTAGGCCCTCAATGCCGATATAAAACGATATGACAGCAGTACGGATGATGGTCGTCCCCACGGTCTGGTCAATATTAAAGGCTACGGCAACCAAAATGAAAATGAGGACCTTTTTAGCCACCCCTTTAAATCTTACTTCCGAGTTAAGCGTTTTTTCCACGAACGCTGCCAGTAGGCCGCTGGCATAGTCAAGTGCCACCATGATTACTAAAGCCTTTAATAACATATCCCATCCCCCAAGAACACTGCAGACAGTCCCGCCGATTGCCGCGCAGACCAAACCTACGGTTGCCTTGATTTTGTAACCTTCCATTTCCATTTTCCTTCACCCCCATAAAAATAACCGCCCCGCGGCGGTAAATATTTCACGAAAAATAATTCAGGCCCCATGGCGGGGTGAGGAATGTAATAAGACTTTTTTGTAAAATTTAACGTTCTATATGTTTCCTAAATTCCTTACCCTAATGGAGCGGCAACCTGCGACCTGCCGTTTGCATCACGCCTCATCACTGTATCCCCAGGCTCACCACCTACGTACCGGTAACTTAGCTCGGTTATCAGTACCGGTGCGTTTATAATCGTTTCCGTAATTAGCAGCATGATCGGCTTACCGGCAATGCGCCAGTTAATGAGCATGTTCAGTGCATCGTCCGGCTTAGGTATATCGTCCGTCCGGCAGTAGCTTTTGTCATGTTCGGCCGAAAAAAAACTAGAAAAAGAAATCCCGGATCGCTCGTCGCCCGTAGGGAAGTCTATGTCGCCGATATTGATGACATTGACCGTCTCTATTTTCTTAGCTCCCCTGGCCGTTATCTCGCTGGGGTTGACCGGGATGTGGAGCTCTGGACCGGCTGGGTCCTTGAGGTATATGTCCATGGAGATCGCCTCCTTAAAAGCTATTATTTAACTATTTTGTGAAGGATCGTCCTCCTCCCCGTCGAAACTAGCAGTTATGGACCACCAAATACGGCAGGGGGAGGTGAGAATCTTGGGAACGAGACTCCGCTATGAAAAAATGATCCGCGACAAATTTCCTGAAATTCGTTGGTTACGTGTCTATTCATCTGGATATTTCGAAGTAGTTGTGTACGCATGTGATGAAAATTTAAATCTATCTAATTCTCTTGCACAGCAACTCAGTATCTTCCTTGAAAATCAGGGGGCGGCTCATATCAAGCACATTGTAAAACATTATTTCTTTATAAGAGAAGACAATGTACCACCAGCTAGCGAACCCCCTCCTGAAATTAAACATATCGCCTTATACGGCGAATTAGACGCTCGGGGCATTAAAGAATCCATAATAAAAGCCTTTCCGTTTCTAAATATGAAAATGGTAACAGTGGAGAATGACGTGGTTAGGTTTAGTGTTTCTGATAACATCTTTTTAACTGACATCGAAAAGATGTTTATAAGAGACTACCTCCATGAAATTGTACCTTTAGGTATGCGAATAGAACTCCCTTAACCACCACTGATAATACCGATTTTTACAGCTTTCAGGAGTATGGCCCGGCACTCAAAATTCAATCCTTTTTCTGCCTCCATGCTCCTGGATATTTTTTCGTAAACCATATTCACATCGGTATCTCGATCTAAAGAGAAAAATAAATCAACGGAACCTGGCTTACGTCTTGCCACTCCCATATGAATAACTCCCGGTATCTCTTGCTGTTTTGACCAGGGGATTGCACCAAGGATGCACCTAACCCACCAGACCGGGCGGATTCTACCTTTACGCCTGAGCCGCTTCTTCTCTTCGGGACTAAGATTCTTCAGACTCATCGTCATCGCCCCCGGCCGTCAAATCCGCCCAGGTATTACCCTTTCCGGGCTCACCTGATTCCAGTTTTGCCTTTTCGAGACTAAGCCGCTCTCGGCTAATCTCCATATCTTGCTTCAGCTTGGCGACCTTCAGCTTCTGCTCTTCTGTGGCCATGGCCTCGTACCGGGCGATCAACTTTTCCAGGGTGGCCATGGCCTTGCTTTGCGCTATTAAAAATGTCGCCTGGCGATCCCAGGAGAACTGAAATTCATACTCATATTCGCACTCTTGGGAGTTGGAATTTGTCTTTGTGGTGCTTCTCTCGGTGCTTTTCTCGTAGGACCGCTTCAACTCCTTAATCATTTCGCCTTTATCCGTAACATACATAATCCGCTGGGCGCGGGCAATTGCCGCATACTGAATGACGATCTGATCCCAAAGGATGTCAATCGGGCTCTTAATATCTATCTCCTCAATGATGGCTTTTATCTCCGGGTCGTCGGGCATGATCCGGGCAGAAAAGCCATGCTTCAGCGCATGTTGCTGCCCCGGTTGCGTCCCACTCCCCGGAGCTCCCCCGTGCACCCAGCACACGCGCTGCCCCGCTCGGCGGGATTCTGGCACGGGCTGCCGTCGTGCTTACGGGCACCGCATATCACTTCCGGATCCGGGTCGGAGAGGATCGCCCGGCGCTCACGGCGGAGTTGACCCAGTTCTTTTACTTCGGCTTGGGTGAGGTTCTCGAAGGAGATGTCTTTTAGCTCGGCCAGGCGCGCTTCTAACTGCACTAAATAAGCCTCCAGTTTTTCAGGAGGCCAGTCAATAACTGCTTTTTCAGTTTTACCCAGGCATTATTATTTTGACCCTTTTCTTTTGGGGGCGATTTTTCTGCCCCTTTTTTCTGCCCCTTTTTGCCCCCATTTTGGGGTTGTTTTTCGCCCCCATTTTGCCCCTGGTCTTTGAGCTTTTTAAACTCCTTTTTCAGGCGGTCATAGTTTAATCCTTTCGCCTCGGCAAACTGACGGGCGCTTTTATATCGACCTTGATTGAATTCAAGAAATAGTTTTGCCCAGTTATGTGCTGCTGTGCGGCCCATCACCTCCACCTTCTTACAAAAAAATAATCTAGTTAATCCTATTTCTTAAAACCTCGATAAAGCTAATACATATCTCATAAAAGGCTATTAAACAAACATTTGTGTTACTGAATATTTATCTAAGAGTGCCCACATTTTTATTTTACCTGTTTCAGGATCGTAAAATAATGCAAAGATTATAAACAGTGATGATATTAATATCTTAAAAGAATGCAAGATTAAGGCAGATGAATAAAGTACCGGGCAGAAAAAAGCACTAAAAATAAATGAAGTTAATACAGGTATAGCAATGGCAATTAAACCAATTACAATAAAAGGTTTAGATATTAATATAATTTCACTAACTGGTAGATATTCTCCCAAACTAACATCCCCTTTCCATTTATTATTCGGTTAAAGGGGATTAACTCTTTATATTTTATCCTCAGGAGCTGCGCTGCCATGAGCCGGCATGTCCACGAACAATAAAACCGCTTAGATTAGAAAAGGTTATCGGTGCGCGCCATCCCTGGTTTTTGATTATTTTCGCCAGGAGTTGTATTTGGTTGTCCGGGTGCGTGTTCGGGTTGCGCGGGTTTGGGACCAGTGTTGCTATGTCGGCAAGTTCGTTGTACGCGCAATAAATCGGTACGCTATCTATAAGGGTTCGGGCGGCTGAATTAACGGAAAGGAAGGTGCTATTTTGAACGCGAAAATCGAGCGCGTCAACAAGGACATTGACAAATCAAGGGAAAAATCAGCGAGTTTCAGGCCCGGCTGCGGGAACTGGAAAAGCAGAAAACCGAGCTTGAAAACATTGAAATTGTGGAGGCCGTGCGCGGGATGAATATTCCGCTGACCGACCTCCCGGCCATCTTAAAGGCGCTCCGTGAACAGAACGGAGCGCCTTTCACTTCGGGCCAACTTGGCCCGAAGTCCACCAACAACACAGACAAGGAGGAAAATGAGGAATGAAAAAATTTCGCATGATGGCGGTGCTGTGCGCCGTTCTCACCCTGAGCTAGATTGAACCAGTAATGCCCTGTCGGCTCCATGCCTACCATAACTTTGTCTTTAATGTTTTTTTCTTTAATCGCACCTACCCAAGTGGTGAATTGTCCGAAGCCTTCTGTATCATTACTAAACTTAAGTAATCTTCCAACTTCAAGTCCACGGTAGTCGAAGGCTCTAGCATAGTGGATAAGTAAACTCCCACCCCTTACCCACATGAGCCCGGCAAATACTTTCAACAAAAGACTGTATTTTTTCAAAATCATCCGGTACCCCTCGGACGCCTGAAATCCTTATCTTCATCACATGCAGATTGTAAAAATTCTGAATAGTAGCTTCAATACCGTACGTCCTGAGTGCTTCTATAAGATCCTCCTTCTTTATTGGCCCGCCGCGTTTTTTCATTTTATTTAATATATTTGCGCGTCGAGTTGCTATGGTCAGCGAAGGATCTATTGCCAAGCCGTATTCAGTTTCACGGGTCGGAATTGACTCTACCGCCGCAGAAACTCGCGCTTCCTGCTTCACCTGGTTTAACAGGTTATAATAGTTCGAATTGTCGCTCTACCTCTTTGGAATCGGAGATTATCGCGCCGCCGCCAACGGTTTCCCGCAATATCTTTGCAATGTCTAATGCTGATTTCAGCTGACCTCGGGGATCTTTGCTGTAGTCTAAAAAAATCGATTTGTCTTGGCTATCTAACCATCCGACGGATTTCATATATTCAGCTTGTACTTTTGTTTGAGGAACTAGGCGCTCTAAGAAATTCCTAACATAAGTTCCCGCCGCTCCCCCCTCAGGTGTCTGTGTTCTTGTAAGGTCACTAGAATGGAGGAATCAAGCACTTGTTCATTCTTGCTTCTCGTCCCCCACATCTGGGCCGCTACCCCGGCCATATTACCCAAACCGCGCTGAATGTCAACTGCTTCGGCACTTGATGCAGCGGCGACTTTTGTGATTATGTCGGCAGTATCTAGCATTTGTTGGCCGGTAAGTTGAAATCCCGCTCGCGCCTGCACCATCAACTCAGCAGCCGCTTCAGGTGCCATTTTATTTAGCTGAGCGAATTTAACCGTAGCCTCAGCCGCCCCGTTCACGATATTCTGATAATCAATGCCGCCCTTCTGTAATTCAAGGATAGCTTGACCTACGCCTATATTTGAAAAAGTAGTCTGTAAACCTAGCCGATTCGAAAGGTCCTTTATCTCCTCCATTTTTGCCGCGACTTCATCATATTTGCTTAGGTCCGTTATATCTTTGCCGAATTGGGCCTTTATCTCAGTCATGACCTCTTGGAGGTTGGCAGCCTGCTTTACAGCCTCGGTTCCAATTGTGGTCGTGACCAGAACCCCGGCAGTACCAATGGCCGCTGCTATTCCACCCCCCCAGGCGAAATTCTTGAGACTGTCCATCTTCTTTTTTGTTTCATCGGTCGCGCTTTGCAATAAAGAAAATTGACTAATGATGTTTTTAACTCCTGATGTAGCAAAATCAGTAACAGATATCGCAATCGCTAAATCCAAAACCGTTGACACTGCCTCACCTCTTTTCGAGCAAAACAAAAACACCCTTATGGGTGCTTTCAGTTTCTTATTTATCTTACTTTTCTTTCAATCCACAATCATTTCGCTGCGGGTCCCACATTTGACAGGCCTCTTTTATACATTTTATATGAGGATTTGTTGCTCTGTTTTGTACTGCTATTGAGAATGAAAACGGACAAGCCTTTTCCTTATTATCTTCTTGCTTTTTCCCAAACAATTACACCAACTCCTTCCAACCTTTACTTACACTATACCAATCCCCCCTTATTTTCACAATATTTTTATGCAAAACAAAAACACCCTCGCGTGAGAGTGTTTACAATGCCTCTTAATTTTTACCTAAGTATTTCCTTTTGTGTTATAATAATTCTACAACAGAAAGGCTCAGGGCGGTCGGCATTCCTCCGGAAGGAGGTGATGCCTATGGAAGTATACCAGGCTTTGGCGCTGATGATTTCATTTGCGACATTAGTCGTTTTGGTACTTTCGTTTCCTAAACGGAAATAGACCGCCCAGTTTCAAAGGCTAGCGGTCTATTCCGTTACCTTTAAGCCGACCGCCCATAAAGCGGCTGTTGTGAGGAACCATGCGCAAACATGGTTCCTCTTTTAATTTTACGCATTTTCTAAATTTAGTATACCATACTTTGCAACATATTGTTACTAACTTTCAAATCATCATATGGGTAGCTATTTGCAACATATTGTTACGTTCCAACCTTGTGGCTGCCTGGCTCCGCCTTCCCAAAGAAAGGGAATCCAAGCCAGGGGTTTCCCACCTTGTGGCGGAGGCTTGGTGAGCGTTACCACGCTGCATGAAGTCTTAGTGGCACTTCTCACCCCAGGACACCGAATTGCCCTATATCTATTTAAACATTTTTTAACATAAATTTCAAGTGTAATCCCCTGTCAAACCCCTTATAGGTGACTTTGAGAGTGCTTTTCATATCCTGCAACATATTCTAAATCCCAGCAAAAGAATTCCTTGATAATCCATTGACATATGCCACTATATACGGTACTATCATATAGAGGTGCAGGCTATGAGTAAGCTTGAAAAGCTCCTACAAAAAATTAAAAACAACCCCAAACAAGTCAGGTTCGAAGAACTGGATAAAATACTGACCAGAGCAGGCTTTGAAAAAAGACAGCCAAAAGGCGGCTCAAGCCATTATTATTACACTAAAGGAGCTTTAAAGGTATCCATCCCTTACCGCCAACCATACATATTAACTACTTATGTTGTGGCTGCTATAAAACTCCTTGAAAGGATGGGCGAAGATGATTAAGAAAGACCTTGAATATTACCTTAAACTACCTTATAAGGTAGTCCTCTACCCCGCCGAAGAAGGCGGCTATGCCGTTGAAATCCCGGAGCTTCCCGGATGCATCAGCCAGGGGCAAACCCTGGAAGAGGCATATGAAATGATACAGGATGCAAAAAAAGGCTGGCTTGATATTGCCTTACAAGATGGAGAAACAATTCCCGAACCAGCCAGAATGGAAGAATACTCAGGCAAGTTTAATATCCGTATGCCCAAGTCCCTTCACCGCACTTTGGTTGCAAAGGCCAAGGAAGAGAATGTTAGCCTCAATCAATATATCAACTATCAATTAGCCCGCAGCGTCGGACATCCGGTTAAGTAGAAGGAGGCTTGTAGCCTCCTTCCCTATTTCCTCAAAACAAAAGCATCCCCATATGAGGATTAAGGCATTGCCCTGCCAGGGAGCCGCTACAGCCTCCAGCGCCTTCTCAATCCAGCTGTTCAAGCGCCGCTTATTGACTTTGCGGTTTTCATCGTCGCTTATTACGTTGCCTTCGATATCGGTTTTCGCCAAAGTATAATCATTAGCCATGCGCCAGGCCAGGGAGCCGTCACCGGCAGCACTGGGCTTCAGTTGAAAAGCTCCGATCTGGTGAGTATAAAGCTTAGTGTACTGGTCAAAATCCAATTCCTGCTCGGATCCGGATACCCATGTACATTCAACAGCCAGGCCGGAGTTTTCAATATTGCTGATAACGTGCACAATGGCAGAAAGGCACGCGCCGGAAGTATACTGATCGCCAACCGATTTATAACGGCCGTAAACCATCTGCATAAAGTCATCGATCTCTTTTCCTTCCAGGATCTGCCCGGCAACTTTAATCGTTATTTTATCCGTATCCACTACTGTCTTTTTCTGCAATCCCAGTGCCACCACCAGGCCGTAAGCGATCTCATTCGCCAGTCCGTCCAAAAACGATGAATCTTTCAGCTTTGCCGCGTCGGCCGCCGTATCAATAAATAAGTTCTCAAGCCCCTCATGACATCGCCAACATCTGCAGACGATGCAGCAGCAACCTTAACCATTGTGTCCGCTGCTTGAAGTAGTTGCTCACCTGTTAATTGAAAACCTGCCCTTGCTTGTACCAAAGCCTCTGCCGCTGTATTGGGTGGAACCTTGGATAATTGAGCCATTTTTACTGCGGCCTCACCTGCTCCGGTAAGGATGTCTTCGAGAGCTACGCCACCTTTCTGAAGCTCCAGGATCGCTTGCCCGGCACCAATATTTGAAAAGGTTGTTTCAAGACCAAGACGATTTGACAAATCTTTAATCGACTTCATTTTTTCTTCAATTTCAACCGCTTTTTCAGGATCAAATAAGTCCTTGCCAAATGTCTGCGATTTTATTCCAGACATGACCTCTTGCAAGTCGGCTGCCTGTTTTACTGCTTGAGCACCGATCATGGTGGTGGCTATAACTCCAGCCGTACCAATAGCCGCCGCTATTCCACCACCCCAGGCTATATTTTTAAGACCTTCAATCTTCTTTTTTGTTTCTTCGGTTGCGCTTTGCAATAAAGAAAATTGACTAATGATATTTTTAACTCCTGATGTTGCAAAATCAGTAACAGATACCGCAATCGCTAAATCTAGAATTGAACTCACTTATTCACCTCTCGTTGTGGATCCCACATTTGACAGGCCTCTTTTATGCATTTTGAAAAATTACTTTTATCCCTATTTGGTGCAAAAACAGAAAAAGTAAACGGACACGCTTTCTCGCTTTGACCCTCTTCTTTTTTCTTTCCGAACAATCATACCAACTCCTCTTAGAGCCTTATACTCATACTATACCAATCCTCCCTTATTTTCACAATAATTTTTAATCCAAACAAAAACACCCTCTTAAGAGGATGCTTTTGTTCGTTCAAATAAGTAATGTTAACTTTTAATCAAAAACATCTGCCCGCATACTAACAGTCCCATCCATCCTTTTATTCATTGCCTCGTTTCGTATAAACCCCTTATCAGAATAATACTGTTCCTTGCCAGAATATGCATCCAGGGTCAGAAATCTTACTCCCACCTTTGAGGCGCTAAGCTCAAAGGCAATATCTTTTACATAATCAATTAAAAAAGAACCAACGCCATAATCTTTGTATTTAAAAGCTCTTCCAAGTCTAGCAATCTTAATCGCTGGTACTTTATATGCTGCTTCTATTTTTTCCTCTTCCCGCTCTTTTTTGCTTAAAGGGATCGAATCGCAACACACCGAACAAAAAGCTGCTAACTCACCTTGATAATACAATAAGATTGTGCTATTCATTCCAGATTCTTGCTCTGAATAAGCTTCATCCTTTAAAAAACTGTTCATTTCAGCATCGCCACAATCAAATGCTTCGAGATCGGGCAACTCTGCTTCTGACAACCTCACTAATAAAACTGCTTTTAGGTTAATGTCAGGCATGGTTTAAATATTACAATCCTTTTTTCTTTATGTTTTTGAAAAATTTATTACGCTCTTTTGCTCTACGAATTTGTTCGGGAGTCGGCTTCCTTCTAATCTGTTCTAAAACAGCATCAGCATCTTTCCCGTAAAGCATGGGCGTTGGTTGAAGTTGTGTAGCCATTTTTCTCCCTCCTTTTTGATTCTTCTGAGACTCGTCCATATTAACACCCCCGGCATCTCGTTCATAGAATATCTATGCCCAGTCTGTCAGGAGCATAACCAGTATATGTCATTCTTTGTTTAGAAATATTGTAACATGTCCCATGTGGCATGTCCATATTATTTCAGTTTCTTTTAACGCTCCCGAACAAGGAGCTATGTAAATTTATCTGCTTGCAAAGGATACATTTTAAATCCCCCGATCAAAAGACCGGGGGATTCCTCTCGTTCCACTCATTAACCACAATTACCGTAGCCGCAAACGTCACATCGTCCATCTCCATGCCCTCGGTAAAACTTATACCAGCCCCGGAAGCCAGCGTTAACTCGACGCGGTTCCTGAACCAGGGCTGATCTGCGAGTTTTTTGCCAATTCAGCGAGTTTCTCCTGGGCGGCCTTAGGCAACTATTTTAGTTTCGAGTTCGTTCCACTCATCATAAGTAAACTCACTCATTAATTCCAGCACACCAGCCAACCCTTCAGGAACGTCCATCTTTTCGCCATTGACCGCCGCGACCCCCACCACAGTTTGAATTGTGACAGTGGACATGATGCCGCCAATGTTCTGTCCGCCCTCACTCATGCAAGTAGCCAGCAGTCGGCGCTCAATAAAGTGATGTTGTCCTTTTTTCTCCCGCGGCGTTACGATTTTGCCGGTAGACAGGGTGATGTCTTCCATGATAACCTCCATGAATTTATTTGATATTTTTATTTACGAAACCTTGCTTCGCCTGGCAGCCTGCCAGTTCAAAGTGTTGCTGATCGGCTTGTTATTTCCGTCCACAGATTTCTTGTAACCGTCAAAGGTTACTTCCTCGTACTTATATTTGCGGACAGTGCCGTCTTTGTAAGTCTCCGTGGTGAAGATCAAGAATTTGAGCGTCCCGCCCGTCTGGTCCTGGTAATTGCTCTTTTTGTCAACAATGTCGTCATAAGCGGTATTAACACTTTGCCCTTCGATGCTACCCTTCCAGCCATTCTGAAGCACCTGCCGGTGTTCGGTTTCCTCGCCGATGGGATTCTTTTTCTCCTCGGTGGTAATCTCTTCGACCGACCTGTTACTGTCCAAAGGTCAAAACCCTGTAGCCGTTGCAAAGCGTTTAGGCCACTCTAACACGAACGTAACCCTTGCGGTATATGCTCACACCTACCAGAAGGACGATCAAGCCAACGCTGACATTATGGCTACCATACTAACCAGGAAGGCAGACAAGAAGGAAAGAGATAGTAAAATAATTTAGGAAGCGGATTCCTAAAATGAAATGTCCCACAAATGTCCCACAAAACCGCTTTTATAAAAAAATAAAAACCCCGAAGGGATTGATTTATCTGGTGCGCCCGGAGAGACTCGAACTCCCGACACGCGGTTTAGGAAACCAGTAAAGTATGCTTGGTAGTAGTTAGCGAAACCATGTAATACTTGATATGCTTGTCCTTTTTCTAAAACATGCTTTGTTGTGATAGGTGGTCTTGGTGCTTATTTTGCAGTAATAAACACCAAAAAAACACCAGGTAATCCAAGGGAAACAATGTAAGGACGGGGAGCCTTGGTTTGTGGCAAAAGATGTGTGTGATGCACATGGAGATTGCTGCTTGTGTAATTGTGCTATTGTGTAATAAGGTTTTGCTTCCAGTCCTCGTGCTTCCCGGATGCCGGCAAAGCCAGAAGACTTGATGACGATGAAAAGGGTGTAAGTATTATTTACATCCCTGGTGGCCCCCAGAAGATGACCATCGTAAACTAACCCGGACTCTGGAAACTGGAAAGACGGTATACCAACCCTCCTTGATTTTACTGCGGTATACTATCGTATACTGGC
>NZ_MVQM01000112.1:0-14938 GCF_002067195.1 Pelotomaculum sp. PtaB.Bin117
ATTATCCAAAGTCAGCTCACGTTTTCGTAGAGCTATTTTTTGTTTTATTGACTTTGGATAATTTACTATTCATTAACATAATTTTAGCATAATTTTTATAAAGGATTAACAATTGCGGCTAAATATCATTAAATATAGTTGCATTTTCCCAACCAAAACATTTATTCCTTTATATGTTATTACAGGATTTACCACCCATTTAAGCAAAATAAACACTTGAGGAGACAGAAATCATTTACTTGAAATAGTTATGAAATATCTTTTAGAAAAGTAAATATAATGATGTTCATCAGCTAATTCTTGTTGTAAAATGGTAATAAATAATATCCTAAAGGTGACCAATGTGCTTGATAAAATTATTTTCGCTCTGGAAAAAATTTTTTATCCTTTTATTCAATTAGTCAGAGGCAGGTTTACATCGTCCTTAACTAACCTTAAGAGATTGCCATATACCGCAATAAGGTACATACAGGAACGCATATTTAAGCTTCTTCACAGTAAACCTCTATCCCAAAATGATTATCTTAAAATCCGGAGCTTCTATATCTCAAAAAAACTGCTGTTAATCATATTTATCGCGTTCTTCATACTTTTATATATTTTTTTAAAGTTCTCACCGCTTAGTTATTTAACTGTTACAACACTCAGCGAAGATGCGAAGGAGTTAAAAACGTTTTCCGGAAAGGTAATCCTGCTTGACAAAGACGGGGGTGTGAAGTATGAAGGTAAACTTACCGAAGGTCAGTATACCGGAAAAGGAAAACTCTACGACGGAAAAGGCAACTTGATCTACGAAGGTCAATTTGATAAAGGCGCGATCAACGGGCAGGGAACTCTTTTCCACAGCAATGGCGCGGTCCGCTATGAAGGGGTTTTTTCTAACGGTGAATTTAAAGGCCAGGGTAAACTTTATGATGAAAACGGAAACGTTGTATATGTTGGTGAATTTAACAGCGGCGCCTATGCGGGACAGGGTAAACTATACTACCCCGGCGGGAAAATAAAATACGAAGGCGGTTTCCAGAATGGCGAGTACAACGGCCAGGGCAAATTGTATGACGAAAACGATAAAACACTGTACCAGGGCGAATTTGCCAACGGCGCATACTCCGGACAGGGGAAATTATATTATGACAGCGGAAAAATAAAGTACGAAGGCGGATTTCAAAACGGGGAGTACAATGGTCAGGGCAAATTGTACGACGAAAACGGCGCGCTTGTATACCAGGGTGAATTCAATAACGGCAATTACGGAGGTCAGGGCAAACTGTTCAATGAAAAGGGCGCCCTAGTTTATCAAGGTGAGTTTACTAACGGCGCTTTTTCCGGTCAGGGAAAACAATTCCACCCGGGTGGAAAAATAAAATATGAAGGTGAATTTAAAAACGGCGAATATAACGGTCAGGGCAAATTGTACGACGAAAAAGGCATCCTTTTCTATCAGGGTGAATTCAAGAACGGCGAGTACAACGGCCAGGGCAAGCTGTACGACGAAAAAGGAATTCTTTTCTACCAAGGGGAGTTCAAAGACGGCGCCTATACCGGAGAAGGCAAATTGTTTAATGAGAACAGTGAACTTGTATATCAAGGAACCTTAAAAGACGGGGTTTTTTCCGGGGATGGCAAGGAATTGTATCAAAACGGCAATGTCAAGTATAAAGGCGCTTTCAAGGACGGGATATACAACGGCAGCGGCGAGCTTTATGACGAAAATGGCGTCCTTTTATACAAGGGAAATTTTGAAAACGGTCTTTATTCCGGGGAAGGAACAGCTTACAATGCCAACGGCACTCCCAGGTACACCGGCAACTTTGCCAGGGGAATATATGATGGAAAAGGGAAAATGTTCGATGACGGCGGAAACTTGCTGTATGAAGGTGAGTTTAAAAACGGCAGTTATCAACCGGCTCAGACAGCTGAACCGGCACAGCCGCAGTAAATTAGAGCAGCGGCGCGGATTGCCAGGCTTCTGCCGCCGGCTTTATTCCCTCCGCCACGTCCAGGATGGCGTCAATGAACAGATAAATCTGGTGAAGAATCAGGCCGCTTTGTTGATTGATAGTTTTGATTATTGCCTCTTCACCGGCAGATTCGTTAATGATGATGTTGTATTTGAAATAAACAACGCCGGTATCCTCGAAAAAGCCATACGCGCCCACAGGAAGCTGGGTGTTTATTTTTGCCACGATTTTAAGCAACTCAGCGGCGGCAGCGGAAAAAATATTTTCCGTTATAGTGATAAAAGTCTGTAACAAGTACACTCCTTCCGAGGCGGCTTCTTCCAAATACGGCAAAAAGCAAAGCTCCATGGTAACCGAGGACTCCCGTCCGCCCACCTTGTCGAAACGCACGAGCAGGGAATGAAAAGGGGCGTCTTCCGAGGGTTCCGCCCAACTGGTAACCAGACCTGCTTGTTCGTACAGTGTGCGGCATTTTTTTAGCATAGCAAGTGAAAAAGGATAACCCTGCGATAATTCCACGAACATGCTCCTTCCGATGTTTTTACCCGTGTAATTTCTTGGCTATTTCCTCAACAGTCGGCCTCTTAGTTTTTTTATCAATTTCCAAACCGAGATTTTCAATTAATTCCGCGCTTTCTTTGTCGTCTCCTGCAACACCTTTTTTATAAGCCTCCTCCGCGGCGCTGAACAAAACGCAGGAATACAGCTGATCCACTGAATTGAAGCCTTGTTTTTGCAATAAATGATTTCTTGCCTTGTCCCTGTCCACCTTTTTACTGCCCGATTTTTTCAGTTCTTCGACGTACACATCTGTTTTCAGGAGTTCGTCCACAAGCTCCTTCTTGCGCTTTCTCTTCTTGTACCAGTTATACACCGCCCCGATGCCGCCAATCAGGGCGGCCACACCAAGTATCACCCAGCCAACCGGATTGGTGGCGGAAGCAATCACCAGGGCGCCCCCAGCGATCAGGGCGGCGCCTTGAGCCGCTGTAACGGCGCTTTTATTACGCATTCTGGCCTGTGTGCCGGCCCCGATATCGGCGGCCTGCAGCAATTTTTCTTTTTCTTTTATCTTTCTCATTAACGCATTAACCTGGGCTTCTGTTTCTTTAATTTTTTTCTGATCCTGCTCACTAGGATTTTTAACTTTAGCTAATTCTTTTAGCTCTTTTGAATGAACATCCAGCTCATTTTTAAAATCTTCCAGTTCTTTCTTGAAACTCCCACCGAGTTTTTCCAGTACGCTTCTCCGATCTTCATGGCTGATCAACCCGATAATACCGCCAATCAAGGTATAAGCGCCGCCAATGACAGCCAAAATTCCCGCGGCCTGCATAGCTGTCGCGGTAGATGCCCCGATATCGGTAAGTTCCTGTAGGCCGGTTACGGCAGTCGAGGTATGACGGCCTATATCCGCTAAGCCACCTATTACTTTAACCGTATGCGTTTCATTAAATTCTCCTTCGGTCAGGCCGGTGCCAAATTCCTCCTGTAATCCCGTACCGACCTGGATCCCCGATCCGATAACGCTGGCGATAGACCCAATAGGAGATCCTACGGCAAGTCCTAAGATTTTGCTCATCCCTGTTCCGCCCACTGATACTCCTGTAGCCGTATACCCGGCTATTTCTGATCCGGTGGTCGGAGCAACAGATTCCGAGGTTACAGCCCCTTTGGTAAACCTGATCACATCGGAAAAACGGTCCCAGTCTACACCCTTAAAGATTAGACCTTTTTTTATCTTTTTTTGAAAATCTTTCAAACCAGGGACCGGTAATTGATTAGCCGCCGCCTTGCTGCTTAAATCCGAGATCTCTTCTTGCTTAATAGTCGTTATATCCTTTTTATTAACAATAATATAAACGGCAATTTTTTGCTGTGCCTCCGAGAGACTGTTAAAAAATGCCCATAAACCGTCTTTTTTATCGCTAACTGCTTCTTTTTCAAGCCATTCATCAATCTTGTCGTACTGCATCTGGATCACGGCATGGCTGCGCGTTTTTAACTGGATTGGGCTTAAAGACATTCTTAACGCGGTGCCGGATTGCTGAACAACATGGGTAAGCTCATGGGCAAGCAATTTCTGTCCGCTGTTGCTTCCGGGATTATATTCACCCTGGCGGAAAAAAATATCCCTGCCTGTCGTAAAGGCACGGGCGCCCAGTGAACGGTTGAGAAGATCGGACCGGGTGTCGGTATAGATTTTGACATCCCTGAAGCTGGTGCCAAAAGCATTTCCCATCTTCCGCTGCAGTTGGCTTTCTATGGCCTGGCCGCCGCCGCGCGCCTGCCGGATCGCCATTTCGATACCCGGCTTTGCTACGCCCCCCGCACCCGTTTCCTGCCTCTGTACCACACCGGGCTCGGCCTGCATCTGCAGCTCTTCCTCTTCTTCCTCCTGCCTTTGCACCGTGCCGGGCTCGGGCTGCATCTGCAACTCTTCTTCTTCATCTTCCTGCCTTTGCACTATGCCGGACTCGGGCTGCATCTGCAACTCTTCCTCTTCTTCCTCCTGCCTTTGCACCGTGCCGGACTCGGGCTGCATCTGCAGCTCTTCCTCTTCTTCTTCCTGCCTTTGCACTATGCCGGATTCGGGCTGCATCTGCAGCTCTTCCTCTTCATCCTCCTGCCGCTGCGCCACGCCGGATTCGGGCTGCGTCTGCAATTCTCCTGGCGGGGATTCCCGCCGGGCAGACTTACTTTCAGGCATATTTATGTATTCAACCACCTGATTAGCTGTTTCATCAGCATTCTGCTCATACTCATCCCCCGGCTTCCCTATTCTTAGCTTGGCTTGAACCCACAAACCCCTGTTTTTGCGCAGGAAATCAAGAGTGGCCTGATTGCCGATCGTGCGCTGAAGTTGAAAAATATTCTGCGCAGTAGACTGCTGTGCTCTTGTACCGAAGCTCCTCGCCTGTTGGTGCTGTTCGGAAGATTTAATAATGTCATTAGATTTTTTACTTACTTGATGATCATACATTACCTAATCACCTTTCTATTTATCCAGGTTAACTTCGGCGGGCTTCCTGTATGCCCACCAGCGCAACGTAATTTTAGGCAATTTTGTGATAGCCTGCAGTTTAATGCCGATACGGAAGGTCCCGGTATTAGGGTATACTACCGTACCGATAGATAAAGGAGGAACCTGGGATTCGAACGGGCTTTTTTGGAAAACCTCGTTTACCCCGTAAAAAATCTGCTCGCTGTACGGCCCGTTGTTCTCAGTCTCGCTGTCAACGTTTTCTTCTATGCCGACATGAATAAACACCGGACCCAAGCCGAGACCGTGTTCAATTTCATCAGAAAAATAGCCTTTGCCGAATCTCTGGTTTGTTTCCAATTCTATTTCCGCGGTTCCTGTGGTCACGTCCCCAACGATTATCTTCGCCTGCGGAACACCAACCTGAAACTGAAATTCGTTGTTTTCATGGTTGTAGTTTACAAAAACCTCCGGTTTATCACCGGGCGGCAATTCAGTCGCCGTGGCGCGCGCCGTGAATCTCATTTCCGAATGCTCTCTTTCAAGCAAGCCCAGCTGGTAAAGCACCGACGCGTTGTAAATATACTCGCCGAACGGGACATTTTCCACTTTTTCAATCATAAACGTGGAACCCACGTGCAACAGGCTTATTCTGGCCAGATATATACAGTCTTCGGTAATGCTCTCCATGTATTGATCCAGGGTAAGGTTAAAATAACTGTCCAGAATTCTCTCTTTGACCGGCCCGTCAACAATTTGCACCGTATTTACACAGCCGGTCTCTATGTCCGTTTGCTTATCCCCCACCCCAAGTTTGACAACACTGTCTTTAATCATCACCTGACCCGTTACCTCACTTTTGTCAACCGCTTTCAACAAAAATTTGGCCTCGTATTCCGTCTGCTGGCCGTGGTCAGGTTCAATAAATGAGACTTTTAGCGTACTGCCGCCGTCGACAGGATAAAAATGCTCGGAAAAGATTTCATATGAAAGTCTCAAATTAGCGGTCTGGAGAGCTTTTTCCACTTTTATGGTTACTTCCAGAACTCCCCCGGGGTTCACATAACGGGGTGTTCTTTGCCAGATGCGCACCTGACTGTCACTGTAAACCAGACTAATGTCTTCCGCCAGGTTCAGCAAACCAAAAACCGAAGGACCGGGAGCTTCTTCCCTGACGAACAACCGGTAACTTTCCTGGATCCGGTTGTATTCACTCATCTCTTCCGAATGCGTGGAAGAACTGGCTATCGAATGCACAGGTTCTTTTCCCTTTTCATCATAGGCGATACACAAATATACGTCTTTCGCGTATTCATTGTTCGAAAATCCGTCGAGCATGGAGAGCTTTTGGGTAACCGGCGTCGCCACGACTATCTCCCGGCCGGAAGAATCGAGGGCGACTCCTGTTTCCACGGAAATTGTTTTGTCATCAACCGCGACTACCTGCAGCCCGCACACAACCCCGCTGCCGGACAGCAGCCTGTTTATCAGCCGGCGCTTATCATTCATATACTTTTGTTCAGATTCAAAATCCCGGACGGTCAGCAGTTTTCCGTAAAAATAACGATTCCTTTCAAATGGATAATACCGCGCACTCTTCATTATGAAACCTCCTGTTCCTTACTGCCAATTTATGTGTAGCAAATGGCTTAAAATCGCCTCAAAGGTAATCGCCAGGCAACACTTTTATTTCAGCTCAGTGTCTAGCCCTACTCTGCTATGTACCCCCATCCTGTTGTCCAAAGCGACGTCTGTGATCAAAGTGCTATACGGGATGGATGACTCCTGGTCAAGACGCAATAATGATAGCTCGGATAAATAGGTGTTAATGCCCAGATAAGTATGCATATCCATGTAAATCCATGGTTGCAGCACAACCATTTTTGCCTCGGTGAACGCCGGCTTTTCCTGATTAATGATCTGCTGCACCACAAAACGCCGCCCCGCAGTCGGCACACATTCCTGTTTGATTAAAACGCAAAAACAATAAGGATCGGTTCCGTAAAGCTGCGCCACCAGGTCTTTTAACTCGGGCTGCTCCCGGAGGTGCTTATACTGGAAATACTCGACGATAAAGGGTTTCTCACCGGTATAGATTTCAATTATCTCCTCCATACCCTGTTTAGTGCCCCGTTTCTGGAAAAGTACCGGTGCTTTTTTGATTAATTGTTTCAATTGTTCCCCGGTCCAACTGTCATCAACAGAAATTGCCAGCCAGGTTGCCAGCCATTTCAAATATGGGCCGGAAACCGCGTCCACATCAAAATACCGGGCGACATTACTGATATTCTCCTCCATATCCGCAAAGAAAGCTTCAAAAAGCGCGAGAAAACGCTCCAGGAAATCCCTGCTCTGGTGATCCTCCTGATATATCGCGGGCAGGTATCTCAAGTAGGACGTTCTTGGATAATATAAACGAAATTTGCTTAATACCGGGGTTAATTCTTCATTCCCGACAAACTCAATTTTCAACCAAAAATACCTGCCCCTGGCGCCGTGAACAAGCGCGTCTGCGGGGTTGACAACCGGCTCGGACCAAAACGGTTCGAGAGAACTTATCTTTTCATCCGGCGGCGTCGCGTCGTTATTGATGAATTCATCAATATCGGTCAATTTGCCGTTGATCATCAAGGTCTTGCGATCTGAAGAAAAATAAGATACTTTTAGCTGCGTGTTTTCCGGAATATCCGCGTTCAAAATCATTTTGTGCCAGGATATCTCCGTAATTGTACTGTCGAAAGAAGATGAAAAGTAGATGCCATGCGGCAACCCGGTTGCGCTCATTTCCTGAACCTTCGGTTTTAAGTCCAAAATAGTAATCGTGCCTGTTTCTTGATTCCATATGTATATACTGTTATTCTGATCAAGAAAGAATTTATCAGTCCGGCCCCTAAAGCCTGGAATCTTCTCCAAAAATTCACCGATTGAAGAAAATCTGTGGATAAACCTGTCATCCTCCGCGTTCAAGCCAATCTTCCGGCTTTCGCCAATATAAATTTGGTCGTATGAATCAACGCAAAAACCTGATGACTTGCCGGGCAGCGGAACTGAATACTGCTTCTTGAGCACATTATCTTTGGAAAACTCAAAAACCGTATTGTCTTCAGTGTTTAAAACATAGACAGAACCTTCTTTTGACACTGTAATGAAGTACTTTTTTAACAGGTCAATAATTCTGTCGCTGTGATTCAGCCTAAACTTCTCATTCTGGAAAACAAGAACCACTTTCCCGGTCATACTGATTTTTACCACACCCAGGAGTCCTTCCGCCGGCACTTCAAGGTCATCATTATTGCCGGCAACAGCCAAAGGCACTAATATATAAACATTCCGCTGTTCATCCGCGGTCATGGCCAGGGGAAATAAAGGCAAACCGTTAAAATTGTTCAAAATCCAATAAATCTGCCCGGTTGCCGCGGCAAAAGCCGCTACTTTGTTTTTCCCGAAAGGGTCGGCTGAATAAATAGTGCCTCTTAAAAATAAAATAGCGGCATTCTTCGTAAAATATCCTTGCTCCCGCCCGAAGAACAGATCCAGCTGCTCATTGAGATAATCATATAAAAACAAATTAGCCCGGCCATCCAGGAGATAAATTTGCCCGTTATTCCCTACCGTAAAATCAGTCACTTCAGCTATGGCGTCCAGTGCATCCAGGTTAATCACCCTGGACGTCGCGTATTTATTCGTTTTCCGCAGCGCGAGTCCGTTATCTGTAATCTCCAGGTTGATTTTACAACCTTTTTCCCAATCGGACTTTTTATTCAACGAAAAAAACCCGGCCTGTTCAGCCACTGCCTTCACCTCAGCTCCGCACGCGTCTGTTTATATATCCGTCCGGCTCACAATTTCAATTTTGTGCTCGCCCGAGTATACCAGGCCAAAGGGAGGAATTTGAATATCACCGCTTTGGGTTTTACGAATACCCGTGCCTTGCGCGTCCAGCCACAAGTCTTTAATGTATTCCACTCCGATAATATGGTTTATCGCCCCGTAAATGTCTCCTTTGGATACTGCGCGGCCGAACGGCCATCCCTTTGAACCGTCCGGCTGCTCCACCGGCTGGAACAACCGGTCAAGCGCCTGCACTATTTTTTGCGAATCAATCTTTGTATTAGGCGCGGTGACAACCGCTGCGTGCACCGTGACTTCAATATATTGCGGCGGTACAACATGCACTTCAGTCGTGATCAGCCTGTGCTTGTCCAGATGCCGCCGCACTGTTTCCAAAAAACCTTTGCTGGGAACAGGTTTTTTGGATTCGCCGTAGGGCACCACGACAACGGTTACCTGCGCGGGCGCCTTGTTTTGCGGATAATCCTTCAACCCCATTTCAAACAGGGGAATGGCTTTCACTTTTGCCACCCGGAGGCCGGGTGTGGTTTTGGCAATCTCTTCAAAATCCTGGCACGAGACGGCACGAAACTGTCTTTTTAACTGCCTGCGCACTCTTCGTTTGGCATCTTCCAAACTTTCCTTTCCGGTCCCGCCGGCAGCGTGATAATAGTTTGTCACGGTAATTGCCCGCAGTTCATCGGCTTGCCCCACGATCATATTTATCTCGTTTTCCTTGACATTGCCTCTTTTTCCGCCGCCCGTCCGGCAGGAAACAAGGCAAATGTTAGCTTGAGCGGCGCGTGGTGGAATCATCCCTCTTTCATTATCGCCGAATGATAATTCACCTGTCTCACTGTTCAAGGCAAAATGAAAGTCACCCGGCTTGGAGGCGTCAAAATCATCCACCATTTCCCAGTCCCGCCATATAAACTCATCAGACCCCGCCTTTTTCTCGCCAACCTGCAGCTTAAAACCGGATGGGATAATCCCCGGAACAGATGTATCGAAAATCTGGTGCGGCAGTCCGCTGCTTATGCCGGCAAACCGCTTGCCCGCAAACGAAGGCAAATGGGCAATCAGCCTGATATTGTCCCGCCCCCTTGGCGGAATAGCCCCGCATAATCCATTGCCGAATTTAATGATCACTTTCTTTTCAGTCATATTCCGTTCCAGCATATAACCTGAATCTTTGCTGTTTAGAATAGATAAATCTCCGGCAGCTTTCCAATACCGCCAGCCGTCCTCCTCATCCCGGACCTGTACCTCACAGTCCCCGTACAACGGCAGATTACCGCCGGCCTCAAAAATCATGTCCGGCTGTCCGCTGCTGGAAAATGAAACAACTTCGCTCAAGGTTTCACCCTGGACGGCGGATACCGTGTTCATCAAGATTCTGTCCAAACGAGGAGACAGTTCATATCCTTCTTCTTCAACTGTACAGCATATCCAGAAGCGGCTTTTGTCGTTCGCCGGATGGATCTTCACCGTTTTCATGGACGTGGGAACTTGAAACAGAATTCTTCCCCCACGCGACAGGTGAGCGGTTTCATCCCTGAGAACCAGCAGGGGAAGCCAGCCCGGCGCCGTACCCGGATCCGCTGATGCACTCCCATAGTATTTCCATGATACTCTCGCCGGAGGGACAAAATCCTTATCGTCATCCTCAGCAGCCCCTCTTGGGACCGGGTAGTCCTCGTATAATTTGATTGTTAAGGAAAGGCTCCGGCCGAGAGGCAATTCCCGGTCAAATCCGACATAAAACCGGCTGCCTTTTTTTGCTTCCCGTCCGAAAGCATAATACGAAACACCTTTGTTGCTGTCGGACGAGGTGCTGTCGACTGAATCCGCATCCGAAAACACAATGATTTTTTCAATCTGGGCCGCAACCAGCAATAAAGGCTCGGCGGTTTCAAAGGGTTGACCGGACGCCGACAGTTTAGTGCCCTTTGGAAGATACAATTCCCTGCTGACGCCCGCAAAAGTTACATCGGCTTTCGCCGGAGCGGCGTCATTTGGCCTGGCTCCCATAAGTTTCAAGAACTTCAGCTCATTTTTTACGGTAATCCGGTTCAGATAATACTGCTGCATTTCCGCCAGCCAGGCAAAAAGCTCAATAAAAGTAACCCCGGGATCATGGTAATTCTCATCGGTCCACTGTGGTGACAGCTTGGGAATCGCTTTTTTCGATTCATCGACTATCTCTTTGAAATCTCTGTCGTCTAACTCGGGTAAGGGTAACATTTAACCCTCCTGTGTATATATAATTAAGAGCATTCAGGAGTCAGAATATAGAATACTATAAAACAACCAACTCTTAACCACTTTCTTATTCTAATTCCTTGACTCGTTAACTTCTCCTCCTGTTTTCTGACTCCTGTACTTACAACACTTTCACATCCACGCTGTGGCTTCCGTTGGTGACCATACCGTGGAGCAAATTAGCGAGATTGTTCGGATCCATTTCCGTTCTTAAATTATCTTCAATTTTATAAACCGTCATGGAGACTTTTTCAACATGATTAACATTGCTGATGGACTTCAGCAACGCGTAAAAAATAGAAATATGCGGGCTTTGTCCAATTTCCCACCCGTTTCCGGTATTACCGCCCGTTAGTGGATCCAAATACTCGTTAAGCCTGTCCACCGCCTCTTTTTCCACCGGCGCGACATTTTCCACTTCCTTGACAACAAGCACCGCGTAAACAGATATCTCCAGGAAGGCCGGTTTAATTACCTGAATTTTACCTGGGAATGACAAAGTGCCGGATGTCCGCTCCATGACATACCTTTCCACTTGCTGCCTTAACTCAGGGAAGACAGCCAAACCGGCGTTTCCTCCTTTGGGCAGAATCACAATCGCAACACAACCGGTTTCTTTCTTCATTTGCAGGTTGATATTCGGCAAGCACTTAACTCTCGCAATATTTTGGGAAGCCTGCCTGACCAGCCACTCAAAATCCTCAGCTGTCACCGCCCGGTTGCGGTGCTTCAAAATTTGCGGACCGCGTCTTAAAGCATTCGCCACCGTCTCCATATCGCACCCGCCGCCGGCAGGCTCCGGGTTGAACACTTCGTCAACAAAAGCAATCGAATTTTGAAGGTTTTTAATCTCGAACGGCCCCACGTTCCCTTTTGTGCCGCCCCCAATGCTATACTTCACCTTGATATTTTTCACATCTGACAAGGGTGGTATTTTACCGTTCTTACCGTCTCCGAAATAAATCTTTCCTAAAGAGCGGTCAATGACATAATGCCGGTCCTCCGGCCCGGAATCAAGAAAATCATCGACAGGATGCCATTTGATCCAGAACTCGTTTGTCCTTCCCTCGCCATCCTTAATTTCGCTCACGGAAAACAGTTCATTATCAACAAAAAGCTTCTTCTCCGCCTCCGTCAGATACCTGGCCTCGTTTACCCAAACCTCCCCGGAAATCACCGGCAAGGCCGCCAGTTGGCATACTTTGTTGATTTCACCGGCTAACTCAGGCGCTTCATTCTTTATGCTTACCTGCTGCGTCACTCTCGTTGAGTTCATATAGATTCCTTTAACAATAGGAGCGGCCGGTTTTTGTTCCAGTTCGAACTTACCGTCACGATTCACGGCGCGGATCCAAAATAATTCCTGGCCAAAAACACTGCTTCTGACAAAATCAGACGGCCCTGCGAAAACAACAGTACCGCTCCTGGTGAATCCTCTTGTTTCGTCCACTGTCTTCAATACCGACCACTCTGCAGTCTCTGCAGCGCTGCCGTTGCTTCTCAAATACTCCCACTCAATAAAAGGCAAATCCTCACCAGGGTATTTTTGATCTTTTATAGAAAAAAACATACTAACCGGCCCTTTCAGAGGCGGCGAAGCAAACCCCAGGTAGAAAGACGGATGCCTGCAAACCAGGCTTTGAAAAGGGAAAAACATATTTCCGGCATTTATCGCCTCTTCCGTCATGTCCCGGTATTCCACATTGTTGTACGTCAGACAATGCTCGATTGGGTGCTTCTTGTTATTCACAAATTCATATTTTAAAACAATACCTTCGAGCCACGGCGAGCGGTAAACCGAATTGGCCGCGTAATTATTTTGAATGCTTGTTATACGCGCCCTGATCCAATAATTATATTGCTCGTTGACAAAAGTCTCTTCCAGGTCGGCCGGACACTTGAAAACGATACTCTGTTCCTGATCCGCCTGCCGGTAAAAAATTTCCTCGTGTTTTTTATCAAATGAAAGCCTTACCCAGCCATTGCCGTTCCAATACTCCCACGCTACCGCCGTTACAGCCACTTCCGCCGTCTTGAGGGGTACTTCCATTTCCTCTTGTTTCATCACCAATTTCCAATCGGTTGGCTCAGCTGCACTGTCTGTCAGACTGTTGGCAACATGTTTTAAATTAAACCGGAGACTAACATCAGCGCCCTTTTTGGAAAACACCTCCTGACTGGACAGGTAAAAGGCGTCATATTGGACAAAGTACTGGCCGAATGGATAAAACCCGGTCAGATCCTGCTGGACGTCGTTATAAAATACCATATCCGGTTCAATGCCCTTACGGTTTTCAACGTCGTAAAAAGCCACCCCGGCACCCACGCCGTCTATTTCAATGTCACAAATGCCTGCTACTTTTTCTGCTTTGGCCCTGCACCTAATCCACCTGCTGAAGCTCCCTCCCACAGATGCCTGCTTAATTTGCAGCCGTTTAGTTTTCTTTAAAATTACCTTATTCCCGTCGGCCGACACTTCATCAAAAGCCTGCCAGCCGGTTTCCCCGATGTATGCCCATTCCGTGTATTCTAAATCAACTAATTTGGCGCAAATCGAAGGCTCCTTAAATCTCTTCAGCGAGTTTCTGAACTCCAGTTCCACCACGGCAGTGTCTTTGATATTGAACAAATCGCCGTGCCCCAAATACAAACTGTGCTCCTGCAGGTTAAGCGCGTGCGGAAAATCCAATAAAGCAAACGGCGGCTTATCCTTTTTCCCCGGATCACCCAGGCATTCATCCGGTATTTTACAAATATAATCCAGCTTGGAACTCACATTGTACGCCGCGACAGGGTAGGCGGGTGTCGCCAGAATGCTGCCGTCGGTTTCAAACACAACAGGTTCATCCCCCTCCGGAACATCCGCGGAAACCTGCGTTCCCGCGGGAATCAGCACCGGTTTTTCCGCCCCCTCACTCAGCTTGAAGGTAACGTAAGCGCGCGCGGGCTTGGCCGGGAGAACGGGGAAATTAAACATATTTACAAACGCCATAAAATTCTTCGCGGCTACCTGGTTAAAACGCTTGATATTTTCCTGGAACATCCCGGCGAATATCAAAAAAAGCGCCGTGCCCGGATCGGGATCTTCCGGCGAAAACCTCCATTCCGGCGTGTAATATGGATATAATTTAGCCATTTGTTTAATTAACGCGTCTAGATCTCTTTGATCGATTACCGGCGGCTGCATAATGCTCCCCTTAGCCTTAGGATTATTTGGTGCCCTCATATATATAAAACGGGTAAACAAGGTTAAAAAGGTTATTCGTTGTACGCACTACATACTGAATATTGATGAGCAGTTTCCCCGGGTTCTCCCGGTCAAAATCCGCATTTACTTCAACATCGTCAACTCGCGGCTCCCAAAGCATAATCGCGTCTTTAACGTCGGACTCAAGCAGTCTTAACGAAGTAACGTCCGTCAGGCCGAAAATATATTTATGAATGTCGCAGCCAAAGCCCGGACGCATTACCCGCTCTCCTTTAGCTGTTGACAAAATAATACGAATTGCTTCAGAGATGTCTTCCTCATACTCCGACATCATGATCCGGCCGGTTACGGGATCCACTTGCACAGGAAATTTCCAACCTTTTCCCAAAAAACCTTTGGACATAGCCATAACCTACTTTTTAGAGTAATCAGAATTCAGTAGTCAGGCTCCCATGAAGCTTCGCTTCACCATCAAATAGCTGAAAATGGTAATGATTTATTTTCAGGGCAGAATAATACAAGACATAAACCATTATTTTATTCTGACTCCTGACTACTGACTACTGCATTCAGTTGATTTTCACCATTGAGCCCTGGATGTTCATTATACCGCTGGATTTAATATTCATCATGCCGCCGGCTTCAATATCCAACATTTGCGCCTTGATTTTAAGCTGCGCGGCACTCTCTATC
>NZ_MVQM01000113.1:0-25003 GCF_002067195.1 Pelotomaculum sp. PtaB.Bin117
CAGAATGCCGAAACTTACTCCCGCTTCCTTTAAAACCTTAACCAGGGCAGTCGATACTTTCTTGATTCTGTCGTCGAAGGATCCGGCGCAGCCAACGTAAAAGAGATACTCCACACTCTCCGCGTCCTCGGCTTCACCAAGGATCTTAACATCCAAGTCGGCAGCCCAGTTAGCGCGGTCAGCCCAACCAATCCCCCACGGGTTCGAGTTCCGCTCCATATTGGTAAAAGTCAACTGGGCCTCGGCAGGAAAGTCGCTCTCGTCCAAAACATACGCCCGCCTAAGCTGCATGATTTTGTTGGCATGCTCGTTCATGTTGGGACATTGTTCACGGCAGGCCCGGCAAGTAGTGCAGGCCCAGATTGCATGTTCGTCGATCACTTCGCCAAGCAGTTTTTTGGCATCCTCGGCATCTTCCGACTTTTGCTCCTGCTGATCAAACACCATGTGGCCGTCAACCATCTTGATCCGCGGTTCGCCGGGGACGATCTCTTCCAGGTGCTCTTTGATATGAGCCAGCAGTTTTTTCGGAGAAAGCGGCTTGTCGGTCAAATAAGCCGGGCAGTTATCCTGACAGCGGCCGCATTCGGCGCAGGCATAACAATCCAGCAGATCCTTCCAGGTAAAATCCGACAGCTTATTTACGCCAAAAGTTTCTCTCTCTTCATCTTCAAAGTCAATCTTCTCCATCGGCTCGATCTTGCTGTCCATATACCTGAAAATAATATTAAGCGGCGCGGCCGCAGGGTGAAGCAATGGAGAGTAACGCGGAATACCGATCAGGGTAAAAGCAGCCAAAATGTGCACCCACCAGAAGACCAATTCGAGCTTGCCGGCCATGGCAGGCTCCACACCGTTAAACAATGAGGCCACCAGAAGGCTTGCCGGGGCCATCGAAAGCCGCCACTGGTCAAAATACTCGGGGGAAGCGATCAGTTTAAACCCGTAGGAAAGGAAGAACGCTACCACAATCAAACAGAGATCTGAAATAAGGAAGACAATAAATCTTTCTTCTTCCCATGTTCCCGTGTCCAGGCGGGGAATTTTCTGCACATAGCGCCGCCAGGCTGAGTACAACATCCCGAATAAAAGCAGAATACCGCCAATTTCAGTAATTAAATAAAAGTACGGTGACCCAAATATAACCAGACCTATTAGTTTTTCCAAGGCGAGATGAACCGCGCCGAGGATAAATAAAATCACTCCGTATAAAATAGGAAGGTGCATCAGGGCCGCAGCCGGCTCCCTGGCAATCTTGCGCTGACAATCCTGTCGGCCGAAAAACCCCATTATACGCTCCATAAGACGATCGGAGCGGTCGATTGGACGGCCTATCCTCACTCTGTTATAAAGCTTGGCTAACCCCATCACACAGAAGTAGCCCGCTACAGCTAGAAGCAAAATGAATACTATGATGCCTGTCGTACTGAGCATCCCCACACTCCCCTTTCATATTGATATGTACTTTTTCTAACATGAAAACAAAAAACAAAAACCACGACGGTCTCTTTCATGAGGGAAAAAAGACCTTCGCGGCCCTATCTTTACTTATCTTAACCACCCCTCTTTCGTGGCAGGTTGTTAGTCCGCACTTAAGCAGGTCTTCTAACTCATGTCTCACTTCGCTAAAAACTTTATCATATTTTCACTACCCTGTCCATAATAATTTTGTTATATTAACGCGGGCGCGCAAATTTTTGACGACCGTTATTTAACTAGGTACTGCGCTGTTAATCCCAGTACCAGCAGGTGGAAACTCTGATCAATTACAATGCTCATCCACGGCAGACTATCAGCATTGTTTACCCGGCGAACCCAAAAGAGCACAAACTTTCTCTGATCCAGAACAAGGTGGCTGACAAAGATAACGATAAGAGCCCGAGCACTCAGACCACCCGCCGGCAAGGCAACAATATAGATGGTCATAGTGTAAACCAAACAATGGGTTAACAGCGAAGTTGCGTTGCTGGTTTTTTTAGCCATCCAACCTGTTTGAAGCAGAAAATCGCCGATCATGTGCCCCACCAACATCCAGGAAAACATATTCATGCTAATTTACAGCCTCCATATTATAGTCTGTATCTTGTTATAGTCTGTTCTTGGCTATTACTTACAACTTCCTGACAACTAATGTCAAATTTTTATAATTGACTAGTTGTTTTTTAAATTATTCCCCGTTAATGGCAAAAACCCTTTTAACATTAATAATCGGCAAAAAAATAAATAATCCATCTAAAAGACCGGGTAATTTTCATGCCAGGAAGTAATGCTTATCTTAGTTGTGATCCATTCCGGCTGATGGTTAGATAAAGAACTCTCATATTGAACCAGGGTATTGGCTGCAGGGCTGATCATGATTTTATCGCAGATGAGACTGCCATGCACTGTCGCGGCGCCCCCGACATTGAGCATTCCCGCGCCCGACGCTCCCCCGGAGGGCGTGTACAACAACGCCCAGACCTCTTTGCCGTCGGCGATTGTTATACCTCTGTCGCCGAAGCACAAAATCGCCAGGCTGCTGGCCGGATTATCATGATTTCTTTTTAAGTCGCTTGAAATATATACATCTCCTCCGGCGACGATTGCGCCAACTCCGTTATAATTCCCCGATATCGTCACATCGCCCGTGACATAAGTAATCCCGCTTATTTCAAAGCTGCCGGTAAAAGCTTTGTCGCCCGTATATTTCAAATCATGGTTTTTTTCGTACATTGACAAATCCAGAACCGGAAAAGGCGGCACCGTTATAACACCGGCGCCGCCCTGATGCAGCTTGGAAGCCTCCATGACATTACCGCTATCATTAAAAAGAACCCCGTTATAATAAATATCTCCGCTAATCGAGGCCCTGCCGGCTAAAGCCACTTGAAAAGGACTGGCGCCTGCTTGTCTGACTCCGCCGTTTACCTGCGCGCCGCTTTCCAGGATAATGCTTTTTGCCGCTTTAACTTCATCCGCTGCAACTGTCACGCTTTCTAAAACCGTAACGGTCCCGCCCGCGGTTATCTCTCCGCTGAATATGCCGTTGCGCCGGAATATCAGATCACCGGATGATGTGACATGAGAAATCACCACTCCGCCGCCAAAATCCGACTCCGGCGAATTGACCCACACACCCCTGGAGAAATGCAACGGCGCGTCTACTCTTGCCCTCACTTCAAGTGTTTTTTTACTACCTTCATAAGCACCTACCGAAGTTATTAAAATATTTGTATATGCGACATCTTCCCTTGATAATGGAACTGCGGGATAAATGCCTTCCTCTTTAACTTTTACCTCAGTGATTACGCCACCGGCGTAGTTTTGGTTGATGATAAATTCAACTTCCTTATTAGAATCAAAATGAACGTCATCCCACAGCCAGCCACTGTCCGACTTGACCTTGGCAAGCGCGCGCTCCACCCCGGCGTCCGCAATATAATAAGCCTGCACCATTGTTCTTTCCGCTAAGGATGCTTTGCGGCACTCACTGACTAAGGTAAGCGTCGAAAAACCAATTAACAGAATCAGCAACGTCATCATCACAACCAAAATGAGCGCCTGGCCGGATTCATTATCGACACTTTTCACGGCAAAGCCCTCAATCGCACTTTTTGAGTGAGCACAAACGGACCTACGTCTTCTTTTTTCGCTGCTAATGATATTGTCAGAAGCTCGACGGAGTCAGTCCAATTGGGTAATAGCTTTTGCCCGGCAATATTGGACTGGTCAATAACCAACCCCGCTTTGGTGGTGTAAACAAAACTGACACTCACAATATCACTCGCCACCGGACTTGACACACCTTTTTCCCTGCGCAGCAATTCATTTAAATTACAATAATAGCGAACGGTATTTCCATCAGCGTTGACAAAAGTGAAACTGCCGACGTCGCTGGAGGTTGATATGCTTCCCGCGTATCTTATTTCTCTACACATCCTGCCAAGCGATATGCGCAGGCCGTCATACAGATCCACCTTGTCACCGGCCCGCTTCCAAAACATCGAGCACTGGCTGAAAATATCCCATAACGCCAAGGAGAGTATACTCAACAGGAGAGTTGAAAGCATTAATTCGACCAGGGTGAAACCACGCTCGTTTTTAAAGTGGCCCACGTTTTCACCTCCTCGCAATCTCGCCGGTTAAAGCCACTTCTTCCGAGATGCCTGCGTCATTATAAGAAACCGTGACAATGACCGTTTTACTTATCAAATCGTTATCCGCCACAGCCACTGAGTACCGAAAACCGGCAAATCCGGCATAGTCACTTTCCCCGGCAAAATCAACCAGGGCGATATCCTTCACCAGAATAAAAGGGCTGTTTTTTATTTCTTCCATTTTACTTTGAGCCAGCGACAAAGCAGTATTATAACGGTATATATCAGCGTTACCGCGGCAGGCGGTAACGAAGCCGTCCATCATTGCCGCCAGCGACACCGACAGAATAACCAACGCCACCAGTACTTCTACTAATGTAAATCCTCGCTCATCTTGTATAATATATCTCAACCCATCACCCCGACCAAAAACGATGCTTGCTACGGATGGTTTCTGCTAACCCGCACCCTGCCGACAGAGTCAATAATGACATATAGGGAATCCCCGGTCGCCCGGTCTTTAAGGGTGGCATGACCGCCAATACCATTGACGGGATTTCCTTTGGTGTTAAAAAAAAGACGGAGCTCACTATTTGGGCCAAAAGCTGCATAATAGAGATCCACACCGGCAGGAAGCTTGGTTGTTTTATATGCCTTTGGTCCGCTTTCAGCATTGATTAGATAATAGCTGTCCATAACGTTGTCAAACTGGATGTAAAAACTGCAGTTTTCGTCTCTCATCTTATTTTGTTGAACTGCGCGCATGTCCGAGACCAGTTCCCTGGCCGCGCATTCCAAGCTGTATCGCCCGATTAATCTATTAAAATCAGGTATGACAAGCGCAACGATCATACCACTAATGGCAACCGCAATCATTACCTCAATTAACGAAAAACCAGAATGATTAACCAGGCTCTTATTCTTTAGACTTCGCTTCATCTCTCATAAAAAGGTTGTGAAACAACCCTCCCGCTTACCTCAATAAATGACATGAATCGCATCATGGCGCGCTTCCACCCGAATTTATCAAATCATCCAAGGGATCGGCCTCAGCATCTGAAGTATTTTCAGCCGGGTTAGCATCACTGGTCGCCACAATGTTGTCGCCGCCGGAAGAAAGGCCGTCCGGCCCGTAGGAGAAAAGCTTATAAACGGAGGGCTCAGTGTCATTTGTCAAGTATACGTAAGGTTTTTCCCACGGGTCTTTGTATGATGCCGACCCAAAGTTGATGCCGTAATCCTCAAGCACGTCATTAATCTGCGAAGTAGTCGGATACACACCTTTTTCCGCTCGATAAACGTCAATTGCCGTTTTCATCGCTTTCAATTCCACCATGGCTCTTTTTACCTTGGCTTTATCAACCTGCTTGACCATTGAAGGAACGGCAATAGCGGCCAACACGCCGATAATAACAATCACCACCATTAGTTCCATTAGAGTGAAACCACTTTCGTTTCTTAGCGCTCTAGCAACCAACATCCTTTCCCCTCCTGACAAAGCTAGATTCCTTGGAGGCATACATAATCAATCGCATGAAACTTGCCTAATCAATATAGTTCATGATGCTGAACATAGGCAGCATCATTGACAGAATGATGAAGGCAATCATTCCACCCACTACAATGATTAAAACCGGTTCGATCAACGAAGACAAGCGCGCAACCAGTTCTTCAACTTCTCTTTCGTAAAAGTCGGCAGCCTTCTCCAGCAGAGTGTCAATAGCTCCTGTTTCCTCGCCAATGGCGATCATCCTGGTTACCATCGGGGGAAAAATCCCGCTTTTATGCAACGGCAAAGAAATTCCGTCGCCTTTTTTAATGCTGCTCTCCGCCTCTTTAATGCTTTTAATAAAAACATAATTTCCCGTGATATTCTTAACCACGTCAAGTGACTGCAAAACAGGAACGCCGCTTTTCAAAAGCGCGCTAAACGACCGGCAAAAGCGGGAGACAATCACCTTCCGGATTAAAGGCCCAATTACTGGAATGCTAATAATTATTTTGTCTTGAACTATCTTGCCGCGTTCGGTCATGATCGCCCATTTACAGCTTACTGCCGCCACCGCGAATAAAAGTGCGGTTAAATACCAATAGTCATGAAAAAAACTTCCGAGCCGGACGATCAACCTGGTGGCAAACGGAATGGGAGCCATCATGCTGTTCAATAAGAAAACAAATTTCGGGATTACGTACGTTAACATTATAACAACTGATAACACAGCCACTGCCGCAACAACCGCCGGATACATCATAGCCGATTTTATTTTTGCCAAAAGCTCATACTCCTTTTGCGCGTTTACGGCAAGTCTGTTCAACACTTCATCAAGCGTCCCGCTAACTTCCCCTGATTTCACCATACTAATAAAAAATGGAGAAAATACTTTTGGGTGAGAACTGAGTGAATCCGCCAGTGACATACCTTCCTCAAGACTCTCCGTTACTCTCTTTAATGTATTTTTGAGAACCACATCGTCACTTTGCTGGATCAATATATTTAGACATTGAAGCAACGGGATGCCAACTTGAATCATGGTGGCCAACTGGTGACACATAAGAACCAGTTCCCTTGCACCAACCTTTTTCGCGAAAAAAACGACCGGATTAATATACCTTCCGCCGGATACTTTCCCTCTTTCCCCCATGAAAAGCCCGCGCTTCCCCATCAGGTCTATCGCCTCACGACGGTCTTTCGCCTCTAACTTCCCGCTAGCCAGCCGGCCTCGCTTGCTGCGGGCCTTGCAAACGTATTTAAGAAGCATTTACCCACCACTATTTTCAAAAAATTTTATGGAAATTTTTATAAAACTATTTATCTAACTCAATCAATTCTTTATAATGGTAGTAATTCCTTCATTCTTAGGAAAATTTTTCAGTTATTTTACCTATTGCTACATTTTTCTACTAATGAGGCATATATGGATATCAGGCTTCATCGTTATAAGCAACTCGCATAACTTCCTCAATTGTCGTCAATCCGTCTAAAACTTTCCGGATACCATCCGTTTTCAGACTAATCATTTTTTCCGCCAAAGCTTTACGCTCTATTTCATCTGCCGACGCATTTTTTATAACCAGCGCACGCAGCGCGTTTGACATAGGCAAAACCTCATGAATAGCTATGCGGCCACGGTAGCCGACATTACCGCACTCATCGCAGCCCATGCCTTTATATAGTGTAACTGGTTGCTCCGGCCCCACCCCGATGAATGCGCGCTCAGGTGCGTCTGGACCTAAGACAGACGCCAGGCGGCACTTTGGGCAGATTAACCTGACCAGGCGTTGCGCTGTTGCCGCAAGCACCGACGATGCTACGAGAAACGGTTCAATACCCATGTCGACAAGGCGGATAATTGCCCCTGCGGCGCTGTTAGTATGGATGGTTGACAGCACCAGGTGCCCGGTCATTGCCGCCCTAACGGCAATTTTAGCAGTCTCGCTATCCCGGATCTCCCCGACCATAATTACGTCCGGGTCCTGCCGCAAGATCGCCCGCAAACCGGCCGCGAAGGTCATACCGGCCCTGGTGTTAACCTGTGTCTGGTTTATTCCATCCAGCATGTATTCAACAGGATCTTCCACGGTAATAATATTTTTGTCCACTTTGTTGATCTCATTAAGCGCCGCATAAAGGGTAGTGGTTTTTCCACTTCCTGTTGGTCCTGTGATCAATAACATACCGTTAGACCTTCTCAGGGCGTTTGTTAACTTCGTCAGGTTCTCAGGCCCTAATCCAATCCGCTCGATTTTGAATGATTTTATATTTCCTTTATCCAGGAGCCTGGCAACAACCTTTTCCCCGTGAACGGTCGGCATGGTGGAGACTCTGAAGTCAATTTCACGTGAATTGAATTTCAACTGAAATCTACCGTCTTGTGGAATCCGTTTTTCGGCTATATCTATATCGGACATGATTTTAACTCTTGAGATTACAGCAGAACGTGTTTTTTGAGGAATTGTCATGATCTCCCTAAGCATGCCGTCAATCCGGTACCTAACCCTGGCGCGACCTTCTTGAGGCTCGATGTGTATATCGCTGGCATTCTGTTCAATTGCCTGAAGGAAAATTGAATTTACCAGCCGCACGACCGGCGCTTCATTCAGCTCCTCTTCCCAAGCCCCTGATTCAGGCTCACGCAATTCAGCCTGCGGTTTATATGCCGCAAAGGCTTTGTCAACATTCCATATCCCCAAGTACTTTTCTATATTTTTATCCAATATTTTATTCTCACTCCTTGCCTGGTAATAAAACCTGGTAAAGCCTTTTCCAACAATTACTTCTATAATAATACATAATTTTCCTCCCTTTAAGGACTGCGTCAAAAGTAAATTAAAAATTCTTGCCCCCGCGATAGGCCAAAATTAATTATATAAACAGCAATCCCGCACCACTTTGATAGTGATACGGGATGATCTGGATGCAATACCAGGATATTTACCGTTTTGTTTTCAAAAAATTGATAAAAATATATAAAAGGAGGTGGTAGTTAATGTTTCGAAAAGAGATGTCTTCAACAACATCAGATATAAAAATGATGACAATAACGTCTTTATTAATGACAATTCCCTTTATCTTCTACATGAAAGATATTGCCAACTCGCTACGCACCATTGCAGAAAGAGACAAATAACAGAATTAAAAAATCATGGATTGGAGGGTAACTAAATTGGCTAAACGGCGAACAGTACCGGCGAAAAATAAAACAACCGATCCTGAAGGCAATGTTTCAATAATAACCCCAAAAGGCAACTGTGGTAAAAAAACAAAAAGAGAATCCTTGAAAAACAAAGCCGCTGAATAGCGGCTAATTATTTTAACCGCAGTTTTTAACATAGCCCTCTATTTGCAGCACATCGGCATATTGTGCGACTACAGGCAACGATTCCTCATCAGTGACCTCTGTAGCAATAACCTTATTTGTAAAGATCTATTTTTTTTACCAGCTACTCGCTGTTGCAAGACTGAATCGACTGTTTCGGTAAAAAACACACGGTGATGTTATAATAGTAACGGAATTAATAATGCAAAGGGGTTTAACCATTTAAATGAAAGATTATCTCGTGCGAGGAATAGGCGAGGACGAGCAGTTTCGTGTCTTTGCAGCCGTCACTACTTGCCTTGTGGAAGAAGCCAGGCACAGACACGACACCTGGCCTGTTGCCAGCGCGGCTCTCGGGCGCGGGCTTACCGCCGGGCTGCTGCTCGGCGCCAACCTGAAGGGTGATGATATTCTTACCTTGCGTATTCTGGGCGATGGGCCTCTTGGGGCGATTCTTGTCACAGCAAACGCTGCGGGTGAAGTGCGGGGATATGTTCAGGAACCCCATATAGACCTGCCCGCCGCCCGGGCAGGAAAACTGCCGGTGGGGGCCGCCGTAGGAAAAGGTTTTCTTCATGTCACCAAGGACCTCGGCTTGAGAGAACCCTTCACTGGAAGCGTTGAGCTGGTGTCGGGCGAGATTGGCGAGGATGTGGCACAGTATCTTCTAACCTCGGAACAGACTCCGTCAGCGGTATCCCTGGGCGTGCTCGTAGGACCCGACGCAAGCGTGAGGGCTTCAGGAGGCCTGATTATCCAGCTTTTCCCCGGTGCGAGTGAAAAAATCTTGTCCCACCTGGAAAAGTGCCTGCTTGAGATGCCCCCCGTCAGCAGCCTGGTTAACCTCGGAATGACTCCCGAAGAAATCGTCGCCAAGGCCGTAAAAGGTTTGCATGTCCAATACCTGGAGAAGAATCCGGTACGCTTTGCCTGTAAGTGCTCACGGGAAAAAGTAGGGGATATCTTAGCGGCTATGGGGAAAGAAGAGATTGAAAAACTCTTGCGGGAACAAGGAAAGGTGGAAGTACATTGCCATTTTTGCGGGGAAAATTATATTTACGAAGCGCTAGATTTAAATAAAATCATTTAAGTGCCGGGGCATTTATGAGCCGTCAAACGGTCAGCGGGACAAGCTTCAATCTGCCGCAGGCAGCCAGGTGGTCGTCTTTTATTATTAACGCTCCGGTGATCCCGTCAATTCCCACGGCGAACTCTACTGCCGCTTGTATATCCTCCTTGCTTTGGACAAGATTGCCCACTGTGGTGGCTACCGCGTCGGCCAGGATGGCGGATGGAGACAGGATCACGGCGGCATCGGCTTTACCCAGGCTTAATGATGGGCCGACTGTGCCGGAAGAAGTGCAAATTCCTACGGGGGTGTCTTCCGGCATGATTTCCAGCGCAATTCGATTGGACAAGGCGGAACTGCCGGCAAACACCCCGATCCTGCGCTGCCGGGTGCTGCGCAGAAAAATATCGCCGCCATTTTCCACAATAACATCCTTCGAGCGCCTGACAAGCGCCCGGCCCACGTATTGAGCAAAAGCGCCGGCCACGGCAGCCATCGGCCCCACACCTGCGATACGGGCCGCATCAGCCATGTCTGCCGCGATGGGTGGCGCATCTGGTCTGATCGCGTGCGGTTCCATCGCTTGAAGGAAAACAGGGTCCGACTCGATATAATTTTCCAGAAGAATCCTCTGTTCCCGCACTATTTCTTCCACCCAGCGCGTCAATTCCAAAGAAAACCTGTCCCGGCGCACACCAACACTTAAATCAGTCTGGCGCACCACTACCTGAAAATAAGTCAAGTCTTCCTGGCGGAATTGCCGCCGGTACGAGCGATCAACATAATCCAATTAAAACTTAACCTCCATAGCCTTGACCGGGCAGACTTTTAAGCAAATCTGACAGAGCACGCAGTTGTCACTGTCAAACGCCACTTCCATTGAAGGCCTATGCAGATATAGCGCGCCGGTGGGACAGATATCGGTACAGGCGCCACAACTGGTGCACTTCAATTCGTTCCTTGACAACTGCTCAGCCAAAGGTTGTACCCGGACGCCTTCGCTTTCCAGATACTCCAGGCCTTTTGCATATTGTTCCCCGGTAAGTTCCAAGACAACAGTACCTTCTTTGTTTGGGTTGACATTCGCTTTAATTATATTGAAAACAAGTCCGTAATCCTTAGCGAGGTGATAAATAATAGGCTTGTCGGATATATCTTTGCCAAAGCGAAGAATTATTTTTTTAGCAGCCAAACGCCGTTCACTCCTCTATCATTTAATAATCAGTTTACTAGATGCTAAACACCATTAATGTCTAGAGTTTTTGCTGTGATTTGATCCTGGAAAGAAGGCAAAAGTTTTACCGGCTCGGAAAGGGAAAAGTCCCCTTTCTGAATCCAATCTTTTAACTTTCCGGCAATCTCCCTGGCTTTAGGATAGCTTGACAGAGGCGCGGTTGGAATTTCCTTGCCGTTAATGGTAATTTTTCCGGTTTTCAACTCCGCGTAACTGACATAGCCTAAATTGCCGGGGATACGCTGGCCATAAGCATCACTATAGTCGACAACAGGCGCATAGAGGTCGCGATCGGTGATAGACACACAGCTCATCACATCCTCGTTAAGGATGGGGATAGGGATGCCGATACCCACCGTCAAGGTAGCGCCATAACCCAGGTAGCTTGTACCGACCAACCATTCGGGCTTCATTTGCTTCAAATCCCCGATCACGGCGAGTGTGCCGCCAGCCGGACCATAAGAATTTTTCTCCTGGTCTGTCTGAATGCCCGGGAAATGCTGTGTACCGTGCCATGCCACGTAACCGATGCCCCCACCCAAAAAGATCCGGGTACCTATCCCAATAGTCAAAAAGTAAGGGTCATTAAGCAACGGACTAAGCTGACCGGCGCTGCTGTAATGCGCGTTGCCCAAGTTTGGCTTGAGCAATCCCATGTAAGTATAAATAGTCTTGCCGCTTAAATTAACAGCACAGTTATAATTCTGGTAGGCGTTTCGCGGATTGAACAGCGTGGCCTCGTTTATGTCATTCAGGGTAATATAAGTTTCCAACTCCCGCCTGGGGTAACAATCCGTACCGTATGATAAAGCTTCTAATTTTATTGACTTGCCTGCCAACAGGTCATGGATCACGTGTCCGCCCCCATAGCGGAACTCACCGGGGTAATTGCTGTTGCAAGGGTCGTCCTCCGGCAACTCGGTAGCTCCCAGGTAGGCGTCAACCGCTGCTATACCGGAGTATGCGGGAATACCGTTCAGCCATACTTTCTGCATTCTGATTCTTGGCTTGGAATGCCCGAAATTCAGGAAAACCCCGGAAGAACACATTGGGCTGAAAGTCCCGGTTGTCACAACATCCACCTGTCGGGCAGCTTCAGAGACCCCCTTCTCTTCAACCAGAGCAATAACTTCCTCCGCAGTTAATACCACTGCCTTGCCGGATCTGATTTTCTCATTAATTTCTGCATAGGTTTTTTCAATTGCCATTTACATACCTCCCCATATTATGCCCTTCCATGCCGACAAACTGAAGGCCCCTTCAAACAGAAGAGGCCTGCAAGTAATCATTGCTTCCTCTTATCTGCCAGAAGAAATTTCTCCTGCTGGAATTAGCACCATTTTGGGTTTCTTACCTCCCAACGGTTGCCGGGCTTCATTGGGCCAGTCCCTCCGCCGCTCCGGATAAGAGCACATATTGTGTATTACGCTAATCTTAAGTTTACCAGTAACCATATATCGTGTCAACGGTTCATGTGTGATTCAAACAGCAGAATAAATTTCCTTTACAAATCCAGCTGGAAATATGATGCTGATATATGCTGAAGCCGGCTCGCTGATAGATCTAGTAAATATTTAAAGCGCTTTCTCTTTAATAACCAGATCGCTGTCGTTTCCGGCGATTGCTTCATCTGATACCGGCCTGACCGGTCTAATGTGAAAGTGATTATGCTGAATAAATATTTGATGGACCGTGCCGCAAAGCGGGCATTTCTTATTCTCGCCGTCTTTGAAACGCATCTCGCCAATATGCCTGCTGCAGCAAGTAACTTCCACACTAATAATCGTACCGTTATTAAGAACATTCACCCGGTAATCACTGCTATAATTTTTTGCCTGGTGGTTCATAATACATCACCCCTTAAACATTACTTTTTTAAGTGATCCCAATATAGCACTTGTTTCTCACACTGACAACCCCCGCACCGGACGATTAACTTACACCAACTCCCTACTGAACTGTATATTGCCGGAATGAAGCCGCGCCGCTGACATTTATTCGCATATAAAAAAAAGACCTATAAAATAGGTCTCCTTTATTTCGTGCTTTTCTTATCATTTTTTGAAACAAATGCATCAGCGCAGCAATCTTCTTCTATTTCCTGGCAAATATCACATTCTTCATCAGCAGGGGAAGTAACAGGATCAGGGGTTTGCCCGTGATTTTTCTTACGTGGAATCATTACCGCCTACCTCCTTGTTATTCTATTATTAGCTGCCATAATATTATATTATTAACCTCAAACAATCCACTTAATCAGTATTTAACAGAAACAGTTTTTTATGGTTAGATTTTAGAATTACTTATTCTTAACTGCCGCATTTTCTCTGAAGAAAAATGATATGGAATATAGGCCGGCGAGTCCAACCAATGTATAAATTACCCTGCTAAAGTCGGACGATGCCCTAACCGTGTCTCCCCCGAATAAAGCCGTGATCAGGTCCCATTGAAACAGCCCTACCAGCAGCCAGTTCAAAGCTCCAATGATAACAAGCACTAAAGCTGTCTTTGACAACCATTCCATTTAACACGCCTCCTGTTATTAAGATATATTTATTATGCTAAAAAATAAAAAAAGTTATTCTTTCCTTGCATAAAAATATCCAAAGAAATTAAACTTAAAGAAAAAAGTATTTTTACTTGTGTTACAAAGAAGGATGCAAGGGCGTTAGCGTCGAAGGTAATATATGGTGTCACTTATGGTGTCACTATATTTGTGAGACCGGTATTAATATAAAATACTGCGTAGATTTATGTAAAAAAATCACTTAACAGTACAAAGGTGAGATAATGATGAACGAGAGTGTCAGGCAATTATGCAAGTTTGCCGTGGTAGGATGTTTAAACACGTTTATTGATTGGGTTGTTTATTTTACGGTAATAAAAATATTCCCTATCGACAGTATCTTTTTTTATACCGCGGTAAAAGGTTTTAGTTATTTTTGCGGTATCGTCAACAGCTTTTTTCTCAACCGCTGCTGGACATTTAAAACAAGCCCGGAAGAAAACGAAAAATACAGGTTTCTCAAATTCACCGTGGTCAACGCGCTAGGTCTTGGAATAAACAGTACTTCTTTATATGTACTGCTGCATTATTACGATTCGAAGATTATAACGCTTTTTTTAGCTACCGCTATTTCGTTTGGCTTTAATTTCATCCTTAGTAAATTATGGGTTTTCCGCAAAAGCAAAATGGTGCCCAAAACAACCGGGGGTTAAGTCGTGTCAAAAGAAGATTTTACACGTGTTGGTTATCTCTATTTTCTCAATAAGATTTATATTATTTTTTTAATTTGGTTAACCCGAGATGTCTTAAACGCATTTCTCCCCGCAAACTCTGATGGACTTCATCCCAACGTTATTTTTGACTCTTTGCTTCATTGGGACGCCGGTTGGTTCTTAAGAATAGCCGGACAAGGTTATGATTTTGACAGTGCCCCTTTTTTTCCCATGCTTCCCTTTCTAATCCGCCTGCTCACTTATGTTGTTGGAAACGGAATAATAGCCGGTTTTTTAATTACCAATATTGCGCTTTTTATAGCATGTTACTTCCTTTATATTATTGCTAAAGAAGATTTTGACCAAAAGACCGCCGCAATGACAGTTTTTATAATGTTGTTCTTTCCTACCGCCATTTTTTTTACCTCCATTTATTCTGAATCCTTATTTCTGGCTTTTGCCCTGGCTTCTTTTTATTTCGCCCGGCGGGGGCGTTGGCCATGGGCAGTTCTCCTGGGCAGTTGCGCGGCACTCTCCCGGAATATTGGGATAGTCTTGTTTTTTGTCTTTTTGTACATGCAATATCATGAAAACAATAAAAGAATAATATTGAAAAAAACAATACCACTCCTATTAATACCAGCGTCACTGTCTATCTTTATGCTTGTCTTATGGAAGTATGCCGGGGATCCGCTGGCTTTTTCCCATTCATTAAACACCGAGTTTTGGGGATACCGCCACTTCGCATACCCGGGTGCGGGCCAATTTCTGAACCTGAATATTTTTTTCTCTGATAGTAATTTTTATAATCTTTTTGAATCGGGAATGGCATTTTTATTCCTTTACTTAATCATAAAAAGTTTTAAATATTTAGAGGACAAGCCACAATTGATTTTCCTGACACTGGGATTCTTAATTCCGTTTTCTTCCGTGGTAGATAACCTGCCCCTTGGTATGCCCCGTTATATACTGGTTTTGTTTCCGGGGTATATCGCCCTGGCCCGCCTGCTCTGTAAAAATGGCTTGACTCACGTATATTCGGTCATTTCCATCCTGGTTTTCTCAGCAGTAGGTATTCTTTTTGCCGCTGGGCACTGGATCAGTTAACACCCAAGAAGGATGGTTAATTACCCAAGCACATGTTATTTTACTATATGGCTGCCAGAAGTGGCAGGAAGAGATATCCTATAATGACCCCGTTCTCAAGAAGACACGGAAATGATTTTGCAAGTTATTTCCTTGCTCCCTTATGGAACGATCATCACTGGACAAGTTGTCTCATGGAGTACATGGGTAGCCACACTCCCCATAATTGCTCGTTTAACGGCTCCTAATCCTCTATAGCCCATCACAATGAAGTCGATAGAGCTTTCTTCTGCTTCCGCACAGATCTCTTTACCGGGGTCTCCGATTCTAATAACGGTGCGAACAGGAATGGAAAAACTATTTGTGATTTCGAGTGTGTGATCTAACACCTCTTTGCTTAATTCTTCTTGAAAAGAACGGATTTGTTCTTGACTAAAAAAACGCTTTATATTGGGTGTATTATAGCTGGGTTGGACATTTATTAGAATAATTTCTTTATTCTTTCCTTCTGCAAGAAAAATCGCAAAACGAACTGCTTTGTCGGAACCAGCAGATCCATCAACTGGTACTAATATTTTGATCATATACAAACACCCCTTGTTATATTGCTCTGATCCTTACTGATTGCAATGAGATAATATCATACAGTTAACTACTATTATTTATTTTATTATAATTTAATCTTAATGTAAGCGTCAAATCTCCCATGAACTGGTGTAAATGCCATGTCACGATTCATCCGGCGTATCTTTTTTCGGTTAATCAGCAGATGAAAATTCAAGGTGATGGTTCGATAACCCTGGCGGGGTGAGCCGTATGGCTCTCATCGATTCGACGCATATGGGAGCATTATAAAGTTGCTGGATACAAATTATTAATATTGAATTATTAAAGCATGCCAGTTATCATGTGGAACCCCCGGCCAACCATCCACATAGTATATATAGAATTCGTAAAGGGTTATTATTAAATCATCCAAAGTAAAGTGTGGTAACGTACATGACAACTTATCTTGACGCAGTTACGGCTTTGGGAACAGGCAGCTTACATCCGGGAGGGTTCTACCACACTCTAAATGTACTTAATCAGGTTAGTCTATCAGTTGAAGATATTGTTCTTGATATCGGGTGTGGTACAGGTCGAACCGCTTGCCATATAGCGAAAAGTTCAGGCGCATATGTTTTTGCCCTGGACAACTCTAAAGAAATGTTGGAAAAGGCCAACTACAGGGCAACGCAAGAAGGTGTGCAGGTACAGTTTGTGCATTGTGACGCTGGAGAAACACCATTCAAAAGTAAAGTTATCGACTTGATCTTAATTGAATCGGTACTAATATTTTTGCCGGCTGCTACTGTATTGCGAGAGTGTAATAGAATATTAAAGAAAGAAGGGATATTGATTTGCATTGAGATGTTCGCAAACAAATCAATACCCCGGATAGCGCGGGAACAAATTCAAGCCGCTTGCAATTTACCCCAAATACCTTCTTTTGAAGAGTGGCTGGAAGTATTTCATAATTCCGGATTTTTACCAGTTAAAGCACATCGAAATAATTTCCCGGGTTTTTTTGATAATATTAGGAACATACTGCATCCGGACCCTTACCAAGTAGTATCGCAAGGAATGAGCTCAAACCGAGAAGTCAGTAAGGTGATGTATAAATATATGCGGTTAATCCAAACACATAAAAAATATCTAGGATTTGGTACCTTTCTTATGAGAAAATCATAAGTATTGCTTGACCATAGTTAAAAAAAATGATAAACTATATTAGTAATATGTCAAATAAACTAAATATTAAAAACGTGGGGATATAGCTCAGCTGGGAGAGCGCCTGAATGGCATTCAGGAGGTCAGCGGTTCGATCCCGCTTATCTCCACCAATATTCATGCGGGATTACGGGGTTTGGTGATTAGCCAAAACCCCGTTTTGCAAATCAATTGCAAATCAGGGATTGTTCTGAACTATACTGAACACCATGGTATAAAGTTTCACTACGGGATTATTTCCGGTATTTTTTTATTTCAGTAAATTTTCTTCAAATATAAAATCGTCCAATTGCATAGCAAGATCGCGTTGCATTTCTACCGAAACGTGGCTGTAAATATATCTCCGGTTGTTTTTACCTGCTGTGTCCCAATCGTTTCAGAAATAATTTTCAGACTCCCGCCTGCTGGTTTTTTCAGAATCGTCGTCACAGTGGATATTTCTTTGTTTATTCATTTGCCTGAAGAGGATTACTTTTTAAAATATTTTCCACTTCTTCATATCCTGGTGGAAATGCATAGTTATATCGTGCGGGAAGCGCAAAAACGTAACTTGTGTTGCGACCAAGTTCGCTCGGATTGATAGGCGCTGCACCAATGTGGAATTCGTCCTGTTGAAGCATGTTCCACTGAGCAAGAGTAAATATCATAATGGGAATATCCTGTCGAGGATTTTGAGAAGTCCAATCAGGATGTCTGATGGAAATCATCGGGCCAGTTTCAATAATCTTGCCGGATTGTGGGCCTTTGAAAGCGTTACCCTCCCATTTACCAGCTACAATCGAATAACCTTTCCAACTCTCCGGCAAGGAAAAATCAAAACCATAATGGGTATTTCTATATACGATTGAGTTTGCTTCCTCGTAGACTCCGAGGGTGGCTGCGTCAATAAGCCATCGCTCCCCGGTTTTCTTTATCTTGAGTGTAATTTGCCGCTGTGCGGCAACCCCGCCGTTCACTTTTTCCGTGCTTGTTATTTCAATTATCTCGCCTTCAACTTCATACTCATATTCTGATAATTTCTTAATGGTCTCAATTTTTATGTGATCCGGCCATGGACTTGAAGTCAGCCTACCTGGAGCATTTTGAGGATCGCTTTGCCATTCTGCAAGAAGTGCGGGGGTTACAAAACCGCCGTAGTTCTCCTGGATACTCTTATTCACTATATCTTTAGGGGCTAAAAGCGAGACGGTTTGGAGTTTACTGCCGAAATCCTCAACCAGGCTCGTAACTGCCGCCTCATCACTTGCATCGGTTTGTTGCTGTGTCTCTTGGGATTGTCCTTCTTTATTCAATTGAGCATTGTTCCTTAAACTTGTGCAACCAAACAGAGAAACACTTAACAACATGGTAAGCGCAAACAAAAATGTTTTTTTCATACAATTGCCTCTTGAAAAATTCCTCCGTGAACTTCTTTCAGGCAGATTACCTTTGTATATTAGATGATAAATAATAAAAAAAGTTCCGTGGTATCAATTTTTATCGGAAGATCATTGGAATAATGTAAAATTAGCTTTTCCCGTTCCTCTTCTCCATGAAGGGGTATTTCTAAAGTCTTTGTACTGTGCAACAATTATTTATAGACCTTCAGGCCATTCATATACATAATTCCTCCTGATTTGCTTATTATAACTGTAATAAAAAACTACCGGAGGTCAGCAGGATTGAACATACTCTCAATATTACCCTCTTTTTCCAAGATAATTCCATTAACCAAATCAGAGAATAATAAACCTTTTCACGCCGGCGAAATATATTTTCTGTGGGAGGGTTTAACGGCAGGCTATGGGCTGGTTTCCGTTGCGGAAACATACTTAATGAATACAGAGGAAAGCGAAATCCATTTTCTTTTAGAATCTCTGGTAAAAGAAACTTACATGAAACGTATCAACCTATTAGAAAAAATTCTAAAAAAAGAAGGTTTCACAGTGCCAGTGCGCCCGGCCTCAAAGCTCTTACAGGGTAAACCCGGGGTTGGACAAGAAGTAAAGTTGAATGATGATGAAATAATTAACAATTTAATTGCCTGGGGACAGGTTACGTTAAATCAAGATGCCAAGGCTGTAGGAGCAATTACCAGAGAATCTGTTCGAAAGGTTTTTACTGATTTGCTTTTCGATAATATGAAGAACTATGATATGATCATGGACTTGGCAATAAATAGGCAAACGTTTATACCGGCTCCTCCCGCTACTGCAAAAGATAATAGCCTAAATATGGATGAAGTAGCCAGATTGTGGGAGGAAATTCACTTTAGGCACATCAGCGTAATCAACCTTACGGTATATTTAAGTAATACAAAAGACCAGGAATTAATTAAACTTTTAAAACGGGCATTATTTGAAGTAGCCCTGCCTCAGCTTGATCAAATTGAAACGATGCTGAAAAAAGAAGGTTTCACTGTTCCGACACGCCCTGCTGACAGATTAGAGCAAGGACCGCCCGGACAGGTAAGTAAAATCAATTTAAGTGACAATGAAATTCTTGGGGTGCTGTTAACGGCGGCACAAATCGCTATAATGTACCATGTTAGGGCTTACTCTCTAGCAATAAGGAAAGATGTGAAAAACCTATTTCGGGATTTTACATCGACTGAAGTAGAAGATTATCAGAAATTAATACAGTTAACAACTCAGCGCCATACCCTGGATAATCCCCCCGTTGTTACTTCTAGGCACGGATAAAATTTGTTATAATTTTTTATAATACTCCTCCATCTCACCGCAAGAGCGGAGATACAAATAGTGATGAAAATTTATTTTTCACGCTAACATAACTGCTGTTTTAACATTATCTTTTAAAATGTGCCACACCGTAATGGATTTTTGACGCATTTTTAACAAAATGAATACCTATCATACCAGCCAATAATAAACACTAAAACGCCCATGAATGATAATTGACAAGAAGCTTAATAAATATTTAATTTTTCATCCCTCCTGTATGTGTTAACGTTCTTTAGTCCTGATTTCTTCCAGTAATTTCCCCTCAAATTCACCGAGCAACATGGCCCCAAGATCTCCTTTAGCGCGGTGCCGCACGGCAACGCTGTCCCGCGCAATCTCTTTATCCCCGACAATCAGCATATAAGGTATCTTATGGGTTTGAGCCTCACGTATTTTATAATTCACTTTTTCATTACGTGTATCCAATTCAACTCTGATGCCAGCCTCTTCCAACCGCTTGACAACATTGCAGGCATATTCAGCGTGCCGGTCGGTGATGGCAATCACACGCGCCTGAACCGGCGCCAGCCAAGCTGGAAAAGCTCCGGCAAAGTGTTCTGTCAGGATGCCGATAAATCTTTCTATACTGCCAAAAACCACCCTATGGATCATCACGGGCTGGTGTTTTTGACCATCCTCACCCACGTAGCTCAGGTTAAATTTCTCCGGCATCTGAAAGTCCAGCTGGATAGTGCCGCACTGCCAGGTGCGGCCAAGCGAATCCTCCAGGTGAAAATCAATCTTGGGGCCGTAAAACGCTCCGTCCCCTTCATTAACTTTATATTTCAGCCCTCTGGCGTCAAGCGCGTCGCGCAGCACATCCGTGGCCATGTTCCAGACTTCGTCCGATCCCATCGCTTTTTCAGGCTTTGTGGACAACTCCACAAAATAGGTAAAACCGAATACTTTATAAAAATCATTTACCAAGTCGATAACCCCGATTATTTCTTCTTTAATCTGCTCCGGCAGCATAAAAATATGGGCATCGTCTTGAGTAAAGCACCGTACCCGCATCAAACCGTGCAGCACGCCGGAAAGCTCATGACGGTGCACCAGGCCCAATTCAGCAAGCCGGATGGGCAGTTCGCGGTAACTGTGCAGCCTGCTATTATAAATCAGGATACTGCCGGGACAATTCATCGGCTTGACCGCGTAATCACCTTCATCTATCTTCGTGAAATACATATTTTCGCGGTAATGGTCCCAGTGCCCTGAATTCTCCCATAAAGACCTATTAAGAATAATCGGTGTGCGTATTTCCTGGTAACCCCTCTTTTGATGCTCCTCACGCCAATATTTCTCCAGCTCGTTGCGCAGGATCATACCTTTGGGATGGAAAAAAGGAAAACCCGGCCCCTCATCCATGATGCTGAATAAATCCAATTCGGCTCCAAGCTTGCGGTGGTCACGCCGTTTAGCCTCCTCAATCCGGAAAAGATATTCCTCAAGCATGGATTTTTTCGGAAAAGATGTGCCGTAAATACGCTGGAGCATTTTGTTTCTCTCATTGCCCCGCCAATACGCGCCGGCCACGTTCATTAATTTTACCGATTTCAGTCTCCCGGTGGAAGGAACATGCGGGCCCGCGCATAGATCGGTAAAATCACCCTGCCTATAGAATGAGAGCACAGTATCGGGCGGCAGATCTTCAATTAATTCCGCTTTATATTTCTGCCCTTTTTCTTTAAAGAAATCAAGGGCTTGAGCCCGGGAGAGCTCAAAACGTTCAAACGGATAATCGGCCTTGATTATGGCCTCCATCTCTTTTTCTATTTTCCCCAGATCATCCGGCGTAAAATTCTCACTGGTATCAAAGTCATAATAATAGCCATCGGCGATAGCCGGCCCGATTGCGAATTTTGTACCGGGAAACAACTTTTGCACCGCTTGCGCCATAATATGCGCGGTACTGTGGCGATAAGCCCGTTTTCCCGCCTCATCTTCAAAGGAAATAAACTCAACGGAAGCATCCGTCATCATGGGCGTCGCCAAATCCATCAACTCGCCGTTCACTCTGGCGATAAGAGCCTCTTTAGCCAAGCGGGGGCTAGTGCTCTTCGCTATTTCCAAAAGAGTTGTTCCCGCCGGGTATTCTCTCTCTGCTCCATCAGGTAAAACAATCTTTACATTATTAACAGCATTCATTATCAACACTTCCCCTAAAACATATTATAACAAAATGAAAAACCCGCCTCTGACAACCGTCAGGGACGGGGTATTCCCGCTTCCACCCTGTTTAATCTTATTCACGACAGTTAACGGCTGTCTCCGGCGCGGCTTACTTGAATTTCAGCCGGCGGTTCCAAGGTGGTTTTCAACCCATAGTACCCAAAAGTGCTTGCAGCCAATGACACTTTCTCTCTGATGGCCAAGACAGGTCTACTCTTCCTTATCAACACCTGTTTCTTATATTGTTTCATTCAGTATTATTACAGCAGTATTATATTGATTTGCAGGATATTTGTCAACAAATCAAACAAACCGGAAATACCAATATTTAATTTTTCAAGGGATTACACAGTTCACAGCCCGAGCATTCACTGACCCTGCCGGCAAATACTTTTTTTATGGTTTCTATCGTTGCCGAATATCTTTTATTATATCTGCAGTGAAAAGTAATTCTTTGGGGAGCGACAGTAACAAGAGCACTTACCAATATATCCTCATAATTTATTTCGTTGTCCATCATGTCCACCAAAAATCCACCCATATAATCTCTCCTGACGGGTTGCATCTTATCGTCATAAAGCTTAAAAGCTCCATCGTTATCGATCAATACATGAATCATGCTAGCGCGAGGCTCTTGAATTTCCACAAAATATCTTAATAATTGAATAAATTCGTTGTATTCTCTTTCTAAAAGAAAGTCATCTACCGCTTTATCAGTTGCATCCTTTAATTCATTAATATACTCTTTTAGTCTAAAGCGAATAAAACCGTCAATAACAATGCTGTTGTTAAGTTTTAAGTAATCCAGCACTTTTCTAAGGATCCTGCTTTTCCGGTTCAACCGGTAAACAGATTTACGTGGTTCATTTGCTTTCTTGTTAATGTGTTGCAACGCATAAGTATATATTGTTCGCTTTTCTTCATCTCCATAATAATAATAATTTTCACAAATAATGTTCTTTAATAAAAAAGCTTCCCAATGAGACAGAATAATTTCAGATATTATGTCCGCCACATATGTTTTTATGATAATTTGCGGATCATCTTTCAGCTGATGGTAGTCCGGGAAACCGGTCAAGCAACAGGAAAAAAAAGTAAACTCGCCGTCTGACCTTTCTTCCAAATTTATCTTTAAACCATTTCTTTCAAACAGCTTCAATCCCCGGCCTAGTTTTGCCTTTAACAAATCGACATGCTGTGTGCAACCGATAGAAATAATCTGGTCAACCGTACTATCACCACCTCTTGCGTAAGTGTATGCTTGTTTAATAAATTAAATACGTAACTTCTCCAGCCGCTTTACCCTTTCGCCGACAGGTGGATGAGTGCTGAATAAACGGGTTATTGAGGCGCCTGAAAATGGATTAACAATAAAAAGATGCGACGTTGCGGGATTGGCCTGCATCGGAATTCTATGCGCCGCACTTTCCAATTTAAGCAAAGCGTCCGCCAAACCTTCCGCATTGCCTGCTATGCGTGCGCCGGTTTGGTCGGCCAGATACTCTCGCGATCGGGAAATCGCCATTTGAATAATCAAGGCCGCTATCGGCGCTAATACAGCCAACAAGAGCGCTCCAATAAAGCTGCCGCCACCCTCGTCATCATCGCGGCCGCCCATACCACCCAAAAAAGCTCCCCATTGGATTATATTCGCTATCATGGTAATCGCGCCGGCAAAGGCGGCCGCAATGGCGCCAATTAAAATATCTTTATTCTTTATATGTGAAAGCTCATGCGCCAGAACGCCTTCCAACTCGCCCCGGTTTAAAATGCGGAAAAGTCCTTCGGTGACGGCCACAGCCGCATGGGACTGATTTCTTCCCGTGGCAAAAGCGTTGGGTTGCTGCGACGGGGTAATATAAAGTCTGGGCATGGGCATTCCCGCCTGACTAGTCAATCTCCGCGTTATATCGTATAATTCCGGTGCTTCTGCTTCAGAAACAGGCCGCGAGCGGGTCATGGAAATAGCAACCTTGTCGCTGAAGTAGTAACTAAAAAAATTCATGCCCAGGGAAATTACAAAAAACAGTATGGCTCCGGATTTGCCAAAGGCGGCACCGCCGATCAAAACCAGGATGATTGATAACGCGCCCATGAGAAGCCAGACCTTTAAGCTATTCACGTTATAAATGCCTCCCCAATGTTAAAAGTATTAACACATCTATTTTATTTTAGTCAGCAAATATTTACAACCATTTCCTTTTATAACATGCGATATAAAATAAAAGGAGCGAGTAACTCGCTCCTCTTAGCAGCAATATTTATTTACAAAAGAATTGATAATAAACCGAGTGGACTGTTTAATTGCAGAACATCCGCCACGTTAAAATTCAAGGTAACATCTTTTGATACTTTTAATGGCACCACCTCTAAAGTAACAGTTGCTTGAGCATTTGTTCCCTGAACGGAAATATCACGGACGTTGGACAGCTTTACGTTGCCTTTCAATTTTTCGATTAAACTTTCCGCGATAGGACTGGCGGCTCCAACATATTTCTGAACGACTTCAGTATTTCCGTCGTTTATCCCGTTAATCAGTTCAGTCACTGCGTCACGCACATCTTGCTCGGTAACCGTTTTCTTGGGCGTTTCAGTATTTTGCAGTAAATTACAGCCGGAAAGGATAACTGACAATAACAATAAAATTAATATTAGTACGCGTCTCACGAAGTTCACTCCTTATTTAGAAAAATAGTAAAGAGAATAATATAAAAAAACCTCCCTCACCCAGGAAGAACATTAAAAAAATTTATCGTGGTGGAGGGGGCTGGATTCGAACCAGCGAAGTCGTCGACGGCAGATTTACAGTCTGCTCCCTTTAGCCACTCGGGAACCCCTCC
>NZ_MVQM01000114.1:0-5152 GCF_002067195.1 Pelotomaculum sp. PtaB.Bin117
ATGAATAAACAGGCCCGCGATAATGGGATTAACTTTTCATCGGTTTGAGCATGGCACGGACAACTGACCATGTGGGAGGTCAGCGTCATAGCAGGGGAGCAGGGCTTTCCTGAATATCAAAAATATGGGATAATAAACATGCCACTCAATGACTTCCAAAGTAACGCAAAAGAGTTGAGAAAAGGGAAAATTAAAAGGAAAATTAATATGTTAACAATAAGTAAAGCAAATAAGCAAGATATCGAGGAAATGTGTCTGTTGCTGCAAGAGCTTTTTGACCTGGAAAAAGACTTTAGCTCAGACTGGTGCAAGCAAAGAAAAGGACTGGAATTAATTATTGATAATCCCCAGTACGGTCTTCTTTTGCTGCTGAAAAGAGATCAGGAAGTCCTGGGTATGGCCAATCTCCTGATAACGATTAGCACGGCATTGGGCAGAAAGGTTATATTGCTGGAAGATTTTATTGTTAAAAAGGAAGAAAGGCGAAAGAGACTGGGCAGTTATTTTATGGAAGGCATAAAGGATCTTGTCCGGAAAGAAGGATACGGCAGAATTGCCTTGCTGGCTGACAAGGAAAATAAACCGGCTCAGGAGTTTTACCATACCATGGGCTTTCAAATGTCTAATATGGACTGCTGGCGTTACGTATTCAATAAAAAAATCAATATTTGACCGGGCAGAATGCGGAAATGCGTATGGGCGGAATAAGTTTTGAGAGGATAAAAATATGCCGCAAGGTGTTGCTTGCTCATGACTGAATCGGAATTTAACTATAGACGGCGGTGGGGATGGAACCCCCCGAGCCCGGAAAATATCCCTTTATTCTTGATTGGTGAAAAGCCGGCTGCCGTGTCTGATGAAATAGTAGCCGGTTATTTTTGGAGAGAAGAAGAATTTTATGATATCCGGGAAATCGGGGAGGCATTGGATTATTTTGATGATACGAAAGAATTCGGCTGTCACGGCTCGCGTCCCACTTTAATTTATGGTACGGGCTGCATTTATACCCACCGCGATCCTGTTGAGACCCTATCGCTTTGGGAAACTTTCGGAAAAGGCATGGTATATAAAGTCACCGGCCGCGCGTTTGAGCGATTGAACACCGGCTTGATATCATGGGGCAGCCTGGATATGACTGAGCGCATCTTCCCCCTTGAATATATCAATAGCTGGCGCAGGATGGGCAAGGAGGAGTTGGTGATTGAGCCGACCCTGTATCAAAGGATTTATGGAAAAATTAAATGATGGTTTATCTCATCATTCAGCAGCATTTGCAAAAGCAGATATAAATTAATTGAGACGACCACGGCGCGTGCTGCTGCGGAACCGAGACAGATTGAGCTGCTTGCGGGAAACCAGGTTTCTTGATGTGATTCGTGCGAGGACGAAGCGGTAAGTAATATTGCGATATAGCTTGCAGGTTTCCCGCCACAATCTCCGCCACAGCAAGAAGTTCATTATTACAAGCAATATTAGAGCGAGAACCTGCGCCCATTGATTCATTTGAAGCAGAAAGTCCATTAGATAATCTCCTTTTTGGTGGATATGATCCCCAAAAAGGGAGGAAATAAAACAGGGAGACATGAGGATTGCTTAAAAAAAATACCGCCCCGCGGGATTATGGGAGACGGGCGGAAATCGTTGGCGAGTTTAGAAAAGCCTTTTGAGGTCACTTTTGTATTTTTTAATTGCCAGGTCCAAAACCTGCGAGAAATTATTGGCATTGGTGTTCTTTGTAGTTGAGGCTTTTTGCCTTTGAGAAAATTTCTTCTGAAAAACAATGGGGAGGATTGGCGTTATTTTGATTTCGCTTTCCATATAACAACTCCTTAACAGTCTTAGTTGTTTATACGTTGTAGTGTATTTAATTTGTAGGGTTATAAGAAAACTTAAGAATCGAAGCATTGCCCGGGGTATTTATACACAAAAACAATTCCGATGCGCTCGGAATATGAGGAGAAAAAGATTAATAAAATGAGACAAAAGCGTAGCCGGGATTTGATTTCCCGGCTACGCTTTTGCTTACAGGCTCTAATAATAGGTAATGGCCGTCAATTACCCTCTTATCGTGTAAAAAACACGACGTCCCCAAAGTTCGCTCCCGCCACTATACCGACACATTCACATTTGATTTTCAGCAGGAAAAAAACCTTTCCATTAGCCGTCTCTTCATGTTCCAGGGATTCAAAATTGGCCTGGCCTTTTGATATAACCAGACCTGATTCCATTAACAGCCGTCCAGCCTCTCCGGATATCTTCCGCAGAGGGACGCCGAGATAGTTGGACCCTGTGGTTGCCACTTTCGCTACGTTGTCCATCCCCACTTTTATGGCGTCCTCCATGGTGGCGTCATTTAATATGGGACCGCCTTTAACAATGTAGGTCACCCTTTTGCCCATGGCAACCAGTTCTTCCGCCAGCAGCTTGTCAAACACTATTTCGCCGGCGTTGTCTCCTACAATAACTATATTATCTTCCTGGTTCAATTTTTTGACAAACGAACTGAAATCATCTTTTGCAAAACCCGCGTCCAAGCTGTACTTTAAACTGGCGTCTATATCGAAACTCTTATTGATGCCCAGGTCGATCACATTACCGGAAACGGAAATTTTCAGGGCGTCATTGAGTCTGTTTTTTGATCTTTGCAAAAAGTCCTTTAACGCTGGGTACAGAGCAAGGGCCAGGCGATTTGATTTCTTCTTGGCTTCCGAGTAAGGGTCATCGTTATTTATTAGCTGGTATATTTTTAACAATAGTTCCGTTGAATTTTCAGCCGGTGTTCTTTTGCTGTCCATGATTTTAATATCATCCATTAGTTCGTATAAAATTGGATACTGCCTGTCTTCGTCTATCCCGGCGATAGTCATACAGGTGACCGCTTGTTTGAGGTAACAGTGAACACAGTCTATAAAGCATCGCATGATAAGCGCCTCCATATTTTAATGCTATTGATTGATAATTATAGTTTAGCACAGATTGGAAAGCCCCATGCCTGCATGTTAAGTCGACGTTGCAGAAAAATCCATTCTTTACGGTAGCCATTAGGTGGTATAAATGTTATCTTATTATTAATAAATGCCTGAGAGGGGGATAATCTCGTGAAAGTTGTAGGCATAAGCGGCAGTGCCAGGAAAGACGGGAATACTGCCATTATGATCAAGCGGGTTTTTGAAGAGTTGGAAAAGGAAGGCATTGAGACGGAATTAATCCAGTTGGCTGGCAAAAAGATCAGAGGGTGTCTGGCCTGTATGAAATGTCAGGAAAATCAAGATAAGCGTTGTTCCGTTGATGATGACTTTAATATGTGTTTTGAAAAAATGTTGCAAGCGGATGGGATTATCCTGGGATCGCCTACTTACTTTTCCGATATGACGCCGGAAATGAAGGCGCTTATTGACCGGGCCGGTTATGTAGCAAGGGCCAACGGCGATTTGTTAAAAAGAAAAGCGGGGGCGGCGGTGTCCGTCGCGCGGCGGGCCGGAGCGATTCATACCGTTGATTCGATGAACCACCTTTTTTTCATCAGCCAGATGATCGTACCCGGTTCAAATTACTGGAACCTGGGTATCGGCCGGGAAAAAGGAGAAGTTGGGGCCGATGCGGAAGGGATGCAAACCATGCGGGTTTTGGGTGAAAATATGGCCTGGCTGCTGAAAAAGATTAAAGGTTAGCGAAATCCAGAGCGGCTAGATATTTAATGGCCGGACAGGTGCTTTTTAAGGTTGGCGCCTGTTTCATTTAATGCTATGAGCTTTTATAAGGTAAAAGGTGCGGAAAATATGAAATTTCTTGATAAGAGCATTGATGTTGTGATTTTTGATATGGACGGGACAATTTTTGATACTGAAAGGTTGGCTATAAAACTATATACTGAAGCGTCACAAATGCTGGGAATACCACTTGGTCTTGACATTCTGGAAAAATCAATAGGTTTAAATGCCGTGGCGACGGAAAAATTAATGAAAGAAACCTACGGAGAGGATTATCCGTACGGAAAGGTAAAAGAAAAGGCTTTACAACTAAAGTTCGCTTATATCAACCAGTTTGGTTTGCCGATAAAAGAAGGAGTGAAGGAAGTTTTAAGGAAACTGCGGGAAAACAGTGTGCCCATGGCGCTCGCCACTTCCACCGACAGGGATTTAACGGAAAAGTATCTGGGAGCTTCAGGCTTGAATAAATATTTTCCGGTGATTGTATGCGGCAACGAAGTGGCAAAGAGCAAGCCGGAGCCGGAGATATTTTTAAAAGCTGTCGATTTGCTTGGCGGCGAGGCTTCAAGATGTATCGTTCTTGAAGATTCAGAGAATGGATTGCTCGCGGCAAGCCGGGCGGGGACAATCCCGGTTTTGGTCAAAGATATTAAATACCCGGCTGATCAAGTTAGGAAGTTGGCCTTTTGCGAATATGAAAGTATGATTGAAATTATCAGCTGCTTTGAATTTTGAAAAGGATAAGACTAGAAAACAAAAAATAAACAAGGTGGGGAGATAACATGCGAATTGAATGGAAAGGGCATGCGAGCTTTTTATTGGTTAGTTCTCAAGGAGTACGGGTGTTGACAGACCCATTTGATGAGTACGTGGGTTACCCGTTGCCCAATGTCGAGGTGGACGTGGCAACAGTCAGCCACCAGCACGGCGATCACAATTTTACCGCTTCATTGCCGGGCAAACCGGTGATAGTAGAAGGTGCTGGTGAACATGAGGCTGCCGGGATTGTAATCAAAGGGGTGGCCACGTATCATGATCCGGAGCAGGGGAAAAAGCGAGGGGAAAATACTGTTTTTGTAATTCAACTGGACGGATTGAACATCTGCCATTTAGGAGACCTGGGTCATCTTTTAACTTCAAAGCAAGTGTCTGACATAGGACAGGTAGACGTATTGCTAATACCGGTAGGAGGCTTTTTTACCATTGACGCCAAACAGGCTTACGAAGTAGTGAAACAATTGCGTCCCGCCCTGGTTTTGCCCATGCACTACAAGCTGGATGAGAGAGTCACGCTGCCCATTGAGCCGGTGGATGAGTTTCATGGACTTTTCCCAAAAGTTGAAAGAAAGACGGTATTGGATGTCGATAAATCATCACTTCCTGGGAAGACTGAAGTGGTATTGTTGGAGCTTAGATAATAATTAGCATACTATTTTGTTTAG
>NZ_MVQM01000115.1:0-39068 GCF_002067195.1 Pelotomaculum sp. PtaB.Bin117
ATACCCCTCCCTCCTGGGAAGAGTATAACATAAAAATAAGTTTTATTATAGATTCAGTGTTAACAAACTACTAGTACCTATTTGGCCTGGACTATTCAGCCCTGTGTTTCCCTAAATAATTTTCCCCCAATACATTGAAATCTAAAATTAATATTTAAATCCCAAGCAGTTGCATATATCAAAATTATTTGATATGATAATTTCATGCTAGAGCCCGTCAAAATTTCCAAAGCCTTAAGTGAGCCGATACGTTATAAAATAATGCTGCTGCTGGTGAACCAATACAGCCGTGAAGGACCGCAATGCTGTTCTTCTTCTACCGAAGGGGTTTGCAATTGTGAGATCATGGCTGAGTTCGGCATGATCCAATCAAGGGTTTCGTACCATATGAAGGAGTTAACCGAAGCGGGGCTTGTTACTGAAAAACCATTCGGTAAATGGAAGTATTATTCTCTAAACACTGAAACACTTAAAGACTATGTCACTCGATTGGGGATGGATTTTAAGTTATAGTATTTTTTAGCCTTGACATCAGAAAATTGATATTTAAGGAGGCGTTATTTTTTGGAAGACATTCGTGAAGTCGTTAAGCAAAAATACTCAGAGGCGATTGCCAGCAAAACCGGCGGGTGCTGCGGGGGCGGCATTACGGAGATCGGCGGCTGCTGCGGCGACACCTTGAGCAACGCAACAAGTCTCATAACTCAAGGACTCTATTCGATCAACGATATTGAGGGGCTGGACCCCGACCTGATCGCCACCTCCTTTGGCTGTGGTAATCCAACAGCTTTAGCGGAATTAAATCCCGGTGAGGTTGTCCTTGATCTGGGTAGCGGCGCCGGATTGGACGTGTTGCTCTCCGCCAAAAGGGTTGGACCGAACGGAAAAGCTTACGGGCTGGATATGACCGACGAAATGCTCGCGGCAGCGCAATCCAACCAGCAAAAATCAGGTATAACCAATGCCGAGTTCCTGAAGGGGCATATCGAGGAAATACCTTTACCGGACAATTCGGTGGATGTAATTATATCCAACTGCGTTATTAACCTTTCCGGCGACAAAGACAAAGTTCTAAAGGAAGCTTTCAGGGTGCTGAAACCGGGCGGGAGATTTGCCGTGTCCGACATTGTCTTGCGGAAACACCTTCCGGAGAAGGTGCAGCACGATATGCTGGCCTGGGCCGGATGTGTGGCTGGAGCGCTGTTAGACCGGGAATATCAAGATAAGCTAACCGCGGCTGGTTTTGAAAACGTTGAAATAGAGACTACCCGTGAATACGACCTTACAGATGAAAAAATGCAAACTTTACTGTTAAGCTTATCCCAAGCCGAGAAGGAGCAACTTAAAGATTCAATTGTCAGCGCGTTCATAAGAGCCAAAAAACATCTCAAATGACTAGTCGTTAACCGAAAGCAGATTTACCCGGGAAAACTTTATTAAATCTTAATTCATGGTTATACAAACGGGGAAATCGCCACGTAAAGTTCGGATTACCGCCTTATACATAGGCCCTGTTCTTGGTTCCGGTGCAGTCTGCTTCACTAGAAACGTCATACTAACTTCAATAAAAATCAGTTAAAATTCCAAATTCATCAAATAAATTAGAGCGCTCCAATAAAGGGGCGCTTTTTGCATAATATTAAAAAAATTCTAACTATATTCAAATAGCATAACACATATTAATAATAATAGAATATAAAAGATAACACATTTCCATATTAATTAAAAAAATAACTAGAATTATGCAGGGAAATCCCTCATAGTATAGAATTATATAGCATATAAACTTTTAGGAGGTAAACAAATGGGTAAGAAGATTACACTGTCTGTTATCAAAGCTGATATTGGCGGCTTCGTAGGTCACTCGAACGTTCACCCTGAATGCTTGGAAACAGCCGGGGGCATTCTGGCAGGGAGTCCTCTCTTGATAGATTACCACGTAACTCATGTGGGTGACGATATTAATTTAATTATGACACACGAATTGGGCAAGAACAACGGTGAGATACACCAACTGGCCTGGAATACGTTCTTGTCCTGCACCGCAGTAGCTAAAAAACTAAAATTATACGGAGCCGGACAGGACTTGCTGGCGGACTCTTTTTCGGGAAATGTCAAAGGCATGGGCCCGGGCGTGGCGGAAATGGAATTTGAGGAGCGCGCAAGCGAACCTGTAATTGTTTACATGGCCGATAAAACCGAACCCGGCGCTTGGAACTTTCCTGTTTACAAAATGTTTGCGGACCCGTTTAACACCATTGGGCTGATTATTGATCCGTCAATGCACCAGGGCTTTTTATTCGAAGTACGCGACTTGATTGATCACAAAAAGGTGACTTTCTCTTGTCCTGAGGAGATGTACGACATGCTGGTATTCATCGGCGCTCCCGGGCGTTATTGCATTAAATCGGTTTATCAAAAAGGCACCAATGAAATAGCGGCCACCTCCAGCACCCAGCGTCTGAACCTGATGGCCGGGCGTTATGTGGGCAAAGATGATCCGGTATTAATTGTACGGTGTCAGAGCGGTTTACCGGCTGTGGGCGAGGCGCTTGAGCCATTTGCCAACCCTCACTTGGTTTCGGGATGGATGAGGGGCTCACACAGCGGCCCGCTGATGCCGGTTTCCGTTGATGCCTCGACACCCACGCGTTTTGACGGGCCGCCCAGAGTAGTAGCCCTGGGATTCCAGTTAAACGACGGTAAACTGCATGGACCACAGGACTTCTTTGCTGATGTAGCCTATGACCTCGCCAGACAAAAAGCCAACGAAATAGCTAACTACATGCGCAGCATGGGGCCGTTTGAACCGCACCGCCTGCATCTGGATGAAATGGAATACACCACTATGCCTAGCGTGAGCAAACGTCTAAAAGATCGTTTTGAAAAAGTATAGCAACCAAATGATTAATAAGTTAAAGCCGGGTTTACTATTACCCGGCTTTTTCATTTTCATAATGACTATCTATCTTATTGCACTATCTATCTCCTGGCGTATTTGTCAATATCAATACCTCTTCTTTGCGCCCACTCCGCCACGGGCCCTGTTATGAGCACTGGTTTTTTCGCCAGTTGCGCCAGATTCTTCGCCCCGGACATCAGCATGACCAGACGCAGCTCATCAATTATCCCGGATATTTTATTTATTAGTCCTTCTTCCGAATGGTCCATCAACTCTTTCAAAAAAATCCTTGACATCCCGGCCAAACCGGCACCCAGCGCCGCGGCTTTAGCCACATCGACGCCGGTTTCCAAACCCCCGGAAGCGATCATGAAAACAGGCAGCCCCAGGCTAAGTCCTTCCAACAAGCTGACCGCTGTGGGAATTCCCCAGTTTCGTATATCCGCGCTGTTTATTTTACCGGAACGCATGTTTTCAATTTCAATAAAGTTGGTGCCTCCCTGCCCCCCCACGTCCACATGCCGGACACCGGCGGCGTAAATGGCGGATACGGACTCTCTGGAAAGGCCGAATCCCACTTCCTTGACAATTACCGGAGAATTAAGAGCGGAGGTCACCTTTTTAATATTATCTACCACTCCGTTAAAGCGTCTGTCTCCTTCCTGCATCGCCAGTTCCTGCGGAACATTCAAATAAAGCTGCAGCCCGTCGGCTGAAATCATCTCCACCGCCGCCGCAGCTTGTTCAGGCGGCGCCCCGGCGCTCAGGTTGGCCAGGAGAACACCGTCGGGGTTTTCCTGGCGCGCCACCTCGTAAGTTTGCCTCAACTTTGGGTTTTCCAGCCCGGCCATCTGCGATCCCACCGCCATCGCCACACCTGTTTGCCGCGCCGCCCTGGCCAGACTTTTGTTAATGCCCGCCACTGCCGGGTGCCCGCCGGTTATAGCATTGATCAACAATGGCGCTGCAAGTCTCTTACCCAAAAAGACGCAAGTCGGGTCAACATCACTCAAACTAAAACCAGGCAGGGAATCATTAATTAAACGGATGTCCTCGAAGCCGTTGGAGACTTCCGGCCTGCTATGTCTCAGGGCGTATTCTATGTGATCCAGTTTGCGTTTTTGTCTTTGTATCTTGGTTACCTCCCGGGCAGCCGGTACCAGTATTGCGGAACTTATCAGCATATATGCTACTTCTTTTCAGGCCGGTCAAAGTATATATTTTTACTGGCAGCGGATATTGGAATACCGATAACCATTTCTCCCTGAACCATGCCTATTTTTTTAGCAACCGTACCGGGACGCCCCATGATACGGTTGTCGGCGTTCAGCATGCCGGCCGTTTTGGCCGCCGACCCCAAAGCGATGCCAAGGTCCAATACACGCCATACGCACTGATATTGTACGGAATCATTCTCTCCCACCGCGTTTTTATTAGGACACTTGTCAAGCCCGCAATTCCCGCAGTTTAACCCGGCGGGTTCCGGCTGCTCCAAAAAAAGGAACACCATTGCGCTGGAACGTCGGATATTTTCCGCGTCACGGTCGTAGTTCACAAGCCCTTTTTCCTTGCCGTAACTATCCATGGCATCGGCCAGGATGTCCAGTTCACTGCCCGACACCACCTTCGCCCGGACAAAATCCTGCCCCAGTGTTTTGGGCGCCGTGCATGCGGAAAGGGCCATCAGGTCGGCAACCATCAGCATGGTATCCTTCAATATGAATTACCCCCAGGATTACAAAAAATAAAAAGGGGCAGTAAACCGCCCCGCAACATTACCTAAACATTAAACCTGAAATTAATCACGTCACCGTCTTCCACTACATATTCCTTGCCTTCAAGGCGGTACAGTCCCTTTTCCTTTACTCTGCCCATATTCCCTAAATCCACTAAATCACGGTACTTCACCACTTCCGCTTTAATGAAACCCCGCTCCAGGTCGGAGTGAATTTTACCGGCGGCCCGTTTGGCATCTGTTTCCTTCTTTATCGTCCACGCTTTTACTTCATCGTCTCCAACAGTAAAAAATGAAATCAGCCCGAGATAATCATATGCCGCCCGCGCTAAACGGTCTATTCCCGACTCGGTAATACCAAGGTCGGTTAAAAACATTTCTTTGTCTTCGTCCGGCAACATGCTAATCTCCATTTCAATTCTGCCGCAAATCTCCAGCACACGGAGGCCGTGCCCGGCGGCATAAGCTTCTAAATCGTCCCGTCCCGGGTAAGACTTCGTCTTAAACTGCTGTTCATCTGTGTTGACAACCAGCAATAATGGTTTCTCAGTCAAAAAGCTGAAATTTTTCAATACGAGTCTTTCTTCGTCAGTTAATTCCACCCGGCCGATAGGTATTTCATTTTCCAGCCCGTCAAGACATTTTTCTAAGATTTCAAGCTCCTGCGCGTTTTCTTTTTTTACCTTTTTTCCCCCTTTGATTCTCTCGATTCTTTTTTCAATTATATCCATATCGGCAAATAGGAGTTCCATATTTATTGTCTCAACATCCCGCAAAGGATCGAGATCGCCATCCACATGCGGGAGATCGGGATTAACAAATGCTCTGACTACATGAGCAAGCATGTCCACGTTCCGGATCGTGTTCAAGAACTGGTTGCCGACTCCTTGGCCCTGACTGGAGCCGCGCACCAAACCCGGCACGTCGCTAAACTGAATTTGAGCGTAAGTAGTTTTGCGGGGCTGATACAAATTGCTTAAGTAATCTACTCTGCCGTCCGGCACTCTAGCTGTTCCCACGTTGGTTTCCGTCTTTCCCGTTAGAAAATTGGAGGTTTCCAAACCTGCCCCCGTAAGCAAATTAAATATTGTGGTCTTTCCTACCATAGGCAGTCCAACCAGACCGCAGTTCAAACTCATGTTCATCACCTAAATAGTAGTTTATCATCTTACCAGGTGTTTTACAAACCTGTTTTTTTAAAGCTGGGCGGCACTTAGCGGCCGATTCCCGTCAAGCCGTGCGGATTATGTTTAATCAAAGCGCACCTCAATGTGTTTTTTTTGACGGTTTGCAGTGACGGTCAGATAAAGCCATCCTTCTTCCTGTACACTTTTTACATTACCCCCCCGGACAACATACTCCCGGCCATCACCGACATAGACGGCCACGGTGACATCTTCCAACCCTTCAGGGTTTTCCAGAGCGATGATATAATTGCCGCTTTCTTGTTTCTTTACCTGCAGGCGAGTCCGGGCGTTGCGGTTTAAAAAATCAGCGAACCAGCTCATCGGCGCAATAGTAATCCTGCCGTTATTCTGTTCCGCCAGGGCTTTCTCTTCAAGAGCCCGGATGGCTTCCAAACCGAAACGGGTATCGGACGGGTGACTATAAACCATCCGGATCGTTCTTTCTTCGGCCGCGAAATCAACCAAGTCTGCCAGCCACTTTTTTACTTCCCCGGAAGGCACGCGACCTCTTTCCATCTCTTCAAAGCAAGCGAATTCCCGGTAGGGTGAAATGGGAAACGCCCACATCGTCTGCCCGGCATATTTCCCGTCAAAGCGGGGGTGAGTCGGGCTGGAGCCGGAATCGCCGGCATGATAGTAGGAGTTTACCCCAAGTCCTTCGATATACGAATCTATCCACAACGGATGGTTGCCGCCGGGATCGCTGTACTCCCGGACTTTTCTGCCGGTTACCCCCTCCAGGGCGTCAAAATTCCATTTAATAAGCTGCACGGCTTTCTGCACCGGCATATATTGCAAATTATAAGCGAAGAAGTTATGCGCCCAGCCGCCATGCGAGCCGATTTCCCCGTAGTTCTGCAGCACTTCCAAAACGGGCTTGCCCTTGAATTTGTTCTCCGCAAAAAACCCCGCGCCGTCTCCAAGCTTGTAGGTATCAGGACCGGCCGTTATGTGAATGGATAAAGGAACGTCTTTCTGGAATAAGCCCTGCATCATCATTACCATCAGTGCCCGGAAGTAAGCGCCGCTGCAGATGTGCAGGTTAAAAACCATACCGCCCTTCCCGCCGGGGCTGTTCACCAGCCGTGGCACTTTAGCGTAACGAATCAGGAAAGTCCGCAGCACCGACCTGAGCGTCAGGTCGTCTGAACGCAGCTTGCATTTTCCCAGGGGTATGTTTACATATACCGCCGCGCCCCCGCTCTCATAAGATTTCTCTGTAATAACGGGATTTTTAAAATCCTCACCGCTGTCGTAAGCAACTATCTGAGCATCATCATTTACTGCCCAGGAATGCTCAAACTGCACTTTTCCGTAAGAGTAGCTGCTTACCGCGTTATCCTTCTCCAGCTTGCCCGGGGAAATCCCCCACTCCCGCCCCTTATCCGCGGAAGTAAAATACCAATAACCCAGGTAGGTAGAACCCTGCCCCCCGGGCGCGGGCATGAAATACCTGACCCCGGCCAGATTGGCCAACCGCGGAGCCTGGTCTTGTGTATTTCCTAAATCCTTTGTGGCCGGGTCAAATACGAGGAGAACCTGTCCACCGTGCTCCCTTACGTAAGAGTTAATGACTTCCGCAACATCAGGCGGCATGGACGAATTGACGAATTCCGGCACCAGCAGCGCCTCAAAGCGTTCTTGAAGACCTGCGCCGCCAAATCCGGCTACGTCGCCCGGCGAAACAACCTGATACGGAAAACCTTCTTCCTTCAATAACTGCTCGTAAGCCGACAGGATCAACTTTCCCTGTTCAGACTCGCGGTCACCGACCAATAGGCCTACTTGAACAACCCCGGACTGTTCAGCGCTGGATGCGTGAAGGAGAAGCGTTAAGACCGGTAAAGAAGTAAACAAGCTAATAACAATCAATATACTGATATATTTTTTAATGTTCATGTCCTTCTTCTATCCAAGTTGTGATATAAACCCGTCATTACTTATTTTACTCCATGCGGCTACAACTGTAAAATATGTGATGGTTTATGGAGAACCCACCGCTTTACCGCTAATTCGGGATTCCCCCACAAAAAGCGGACTACCGGCTCAACTGCTGAAGGATCCCCGCTGGTAAAAAAACTCTCCCTGCCCGGCGTTTTCTTTTTTGCCGCCAACCCCTTTTCTTCTAAAATACGCGCTACCTGTCTGGCAACCGCCGCGCCGGTGTCTATAACCCTCACCCCTGAACCGGCCAGCTTTTCCAGCAGTGGACGCAAGAAAGGATAATGGGTGCAACCGAGCACAATCGTATCAACTTCCCTTGCCAGCAGAGGGTCCAGGTAACGGCTGACTAAAGCCTCCGCTTCAAGGCTTTCATGCATCCCCGTCTCAACAAGCTCCACTAATCCCGGACACGGTTGAGTATATACGTTCACACCGTCCCCAAACCTTTCCAACAGGTGGCTGAACCGTTCGCCCGCCAGAGTGACACCCGTGGCGAGCACGCCGATATTACCGTTGCGGGTAACCGAAACGGCCGGTTTTACAGCCGGCTCAACCCCGACGACGGGTATATGGAAACGTTTCCGCGCTGCGTCAAGGCCGGCAACTGTGGTAGTGTTGCTGGCAATAACAATCAACTTTACACCTCTTGAGATCAGGAAATCACCGATAGCGAAAACCCGGGCGCGAATCATCTCCGGCGGTTTGGAACCGTAAGGGCAGTAAGCCGAGTCGGCAAAATACAGCAGGTCTTCCGCCGGCAGCAAACGGCGCACCTCCTGCATCACCGAAAGCCCTCCCATTCCGGAGTCAAAAAGTCCAATTGGCCTTTCATTAATCATCACAGACATAACCTCATTTATAACGCACATGACAATATTGAGATAAGGCATTAGCCTATCCGTAATATTATACCAGCATTTTTTGATTTGTTCGAATTCCTTTGTTTTAAATAATAATATTAGCATGAAGATAAGTTAAAATATAAGGATAACTTCAAAAAGGAAATATTCACCCTTAGGAGAAATAATCTATCATATATATGTATATGTCTGGGGGGCTTATGATAATGGGTTTTGGCGGCTGGTTCGGCAAGATGCTCCGGGTTAATTTAAGCACCGGCGTAATCACTGAGAAAAAAATCGAAAAAAAAGTTCTTTCAGACTGGATTGGCGGCCGCGGACTGGGGGCCTGGACAATTGCCGGGGAAGTGCCGGCCGACTGCGACCCGCTCGGAGAAGAGAACAAACTGGTTTTCGCGACCGGCCCGCTGACAGGGGCCGGAGTTCCCGGCGCCGGTCGCTTCTGCACTTCGGCCAAGTCGCCTCTCACCGGCACTATCCTGGATACGGACGCCGGTGGCAGATGGGGTGTACGGTTAAAAAAGAGCGGCTATGACATACTCATTATCGAAGGCGCTTCATCTGAACCGGTTTACCTGACTATATCGGAAGGTAAGGCGTCGCTGCACGAAGCGGCTAAACTCTGGGGCGCTGGTGTTTACGAAACAAACGACAGGCTTAAAGACATACTGGGGCATGACACAAGCGTGGCTTGTATCGGACCGGCCGGGGAGAATCTGGTAAAATTCGCCTCCGTGATAAATGACGGACACTACACGGGGCGGGGCGGTTTAGGCGCGGTAATGGGGGCGAAGAAATTGAAGGCCGTCACCACACAAGGTTCGCGGAAGGTGGAAATCGCCAACAAAGAAAAACTCGATTTCATGCTCTACGAAGCCGGCAAGTGGCTCAAGGCCAACCCGATCACCTCCCAGGGGCTGCCGGAATTCGGCACTCCGGTCCTGGTCAGCCTTTTTAACGAACTGGGTGTATTTCCAACCCGTAATTTCCAGGATTCACAATATCCTGGCGTGGCAAACATCTCCGGCGAGACCATTGCCGAGCACATGACCACAGGCCGTAAAAGCTGTTACGGCTGCCCGGTTCAGTGTGCCAGACTGCTAAAAACGAAAACAGGAACCATCTTGGGGCCGGAATATGAATCAATCTGGGCGCTGGGTCCGGAATGCGGGATCGGTGACCTGGATACAATTATCGAGGCCAATCATCTCTGCAATCAACTGGGCCTGGACGCCGTATCCACCGGTGTAACCATCGGCTGCGCCATGGAGCTTGCGGAAAAAGGGATATTTAATACCGGGCTCTCTTTTGGAGACACCACAGGGCTGCTCCAGGCCATCAAACAAATAGCATACCGGGAAGGCAGCGGAAACTTGCTGGCTGAAGGCTCACGCCGCCTGGCTGAAAGGTGCGGTTCCGGCCAGTACGCCATGCAGGTAAAGGGACTGGAGCTGACTGCTTACGACCCGCGCGGTCTGCAGGGGATGGGGCTGGGCCTTGCCACCTCAAACCAGGGCGGCTGCCGCCTGCCGGCATATATGGCCGGGCCGGAGACGCTGGGCGTGCCCAAAATGGTGGACCGGTTCAGCACCAGAGGCAAAGCCGGGCTGACCATCAATCAGCAGAATATCAGCGCGGCCGTTGACAGCCTGATTGCCTGCGGTTTTGTCAATCTGGCTGTCTCCGAAGAGTATTTCACCAGGATATTATCCGCTGTCACCGGTGTGGATTACCAAACTCAGGACCTGCACCGGACCGGCGAAAGAATCTGGAATTTGGAGCGCTTGTATAACCTGCGGGCCGGTTTTGACCGCTCTTGCGACACCTTGCCACCCAGGTTGCTGGAGGAGCCCATTCAAGAGGGACCGTCCAGTGGAAAAGTGGTTGAGCTTAAGCCCATGCTTGAAGAATACTACCGTTTCAGGGGGTGGAACGAATCCGGTGTTCCTGCACCGGAAAAACTGCGGGAATTGCGATTGGAGGACTTTAAATGTTAAAGGAATTTCAAACCTTCGGGCGGGACCTTTTTCTGGCCGGGCTAAACAGCTCACACAGCGGCAATCTGAGTGTGCGCTGCGGTGACCGCGTCTTCATCACCAGAAGAGGGGCTATGCTCGGTCATCTGATGGAACGGGATATTATCGAAACAGGACTGCATAAAAACGACGGCAATATTGTCCTGGCCTCCACAGAGATCAGGGTGCACCGCGCTATCTACAAAGAAACCGCCGCTCTGGCCATTGTGCATGCCCACCCGGTTCATGCCATTGCCTTATCCCTCCTGGAAGAAGAAATCATCCCGCTGGACTCTGAAGGCGCTTACCTGTTGCACAAAATTCCCGTCCTGAGCGCGGAGCACACCATCGGCTCCCAGGAACTGGAGGAAAAACTGCCCGGTCTTTTAAAAGAATATAAAATTGTAATGGTCCGCGGGCACGGGAGTTTCGCCACCGGACAATTATTGGAGGAAGCTTACCAGTGGACCTCCAGCCTGGAGAACATCTGCCGGATTATCCATATCACCCGCACCTTGAAAGGTGCGCTGAAAGACAAACGACCGGATGAATACAAAGAGTGGTAAAACATCCCGCCGGAAACGACCGGCGGGACAATTATTCTCAAACAAATCTCTAATAGCCTTCGCACCTGACCTCGAAATAAGCGCGTGGATGGGCGCAAGTGGGACAAATCTCCGGAGGCTCCTTGCCGGTGAAAACATGTCCACAGTTCCGGCACTTCCAGGCCACTTCCTGATCTTTACGGAACACTTTTCCATTCCTGAGATTTTCCAGCAGAGCCAGGTAACGCTTCTCATGCTCCTTTTCAACTGTCGCCACAGAACCAAAGAAATTTGCGATTTCAGTAAAGCCCTCTTCCCTGGCAACGGCTTCAAATTCTTTATACATCGAGGTCCATTCGTAATTCTCCCCTTCAGCCGCCGCTTGAAGATTCTTTTCTGTATTGCCGATGCCATTGAGGAACTTTAATATTCTTTTCGCATGCTCTTTCTCATTATCCGCGGTCTCTAAGAAGATAGCCGATATTTGTTCGTAACCCTCTTTTTTAGCGGCACTCGCAAAATACGAGTACTTGTTGCGGGCTTGCGATTCGCCGGCAAATGCGGCCATCAGATTAGCTTCTGTTCTACTGCCTTTTAGTTCCATGGTTAAACCCTCCTTTATAGGAAAACATAAATTATTATGTTCAATCTTGAATTTAAAAATCCTCTTAAACAACCCTTACAAAAAACAAAACATATATTTACAGACATATAATGCGGCCATTTCCCCAAAAATATTATTAACTCTCAGAAAAGGGGGAATTCTATTGCCACGCGAAGGATTGATTCCGACTGTCCTTGGTACCGCCGTTACCACTGCAGGACTTGCGTTGCGCAAAGCAAATCCCGTGTTCGGATGGGGAGTAGCCGGATTTGGCCTGGCGCATATTCTCCTTGGCGCCATAGACATGATCGAACACCCGCCGGAATAATGAGAGTTTTGGAGAGGAGTGCACACTCCTCTCTCTTCATTGTAACCCTAGCGGATGGTGCGGATATAACAGCCGTCTTTCTTCAATAAGGCCGATCGTAATGCTTTGGTGTTGCATGAATCCATAGCTGCAAAGCACTGGGGAGGAAATAAGCCGTCCAACCAGTGAGCATCTGATGAGATGAGATAATAAAAGCCCCTTTTTATTAGTTGGTTAAGTTGCGTCTGGTTGCGCGGCAGATGGGGGGTCAATTCCACACCGTCTATCGGCAGATCCTCCGGGATAAAGCCCAGGTTTCCCCATAAGCTGAAAGCTTTCCGGTCAATATGGGCCGCTATGCAAAGCCCTCCCAAATGATGAACGCCATTGACAACTTCCTCCAAGGTAAGGTCTGTCCCCATCAGAAGCAGCCTTTCCACTTCACTAACTTTATTTCCTTCGGAATCGACAACCCATTGCTCCCCGAAACTATCTTTCTTGTTTTTCCGGTCAGGCAAGTGACCGTAAACTATATTTTGCCAGGCAAGCACCTGCTCCAAAGTGTCAAAAAGACAAACCATATGGATGTCTTCCCTGGTTTGCACTTCCATACCAGGCAGAACCCCTATTCCCATCTCTCTGCCTTTTGCCATAAAGGCAGCGACATTTTCCGCCGAGTTATGGTCGGTTATCGCTATCACATCAATACCAAGCTGTTTGATCCTGTGCAGAACACGGGGAGGCACCATTTCGTCACTCGCGCAGGGTGACAGGATGGTATGAACATGCAGGTCTATCACCCACTCCCGCATATCTTCACCTGCCCAAGCCCAGTGTGTATAAACGTCCGGCCACTTGATAGGCCGTTTCTTGAGTACTCAAAATTACTATCCCTTCTTTTTTCGCTTTGAGCAAGGTATCATCCTGAGGTAAATTACCTTCAACCAATATAATGCAATGTATATTTACAAGCACTGCGACGGCGATGATATTTTGGTGGGTTTGGATGGTTAGCCAGATATCGCCTGTTTTAGCGCGAGCTATGACATTGCTTAATAAGTCTCCACAGTAGCAGCCGGTTGCTTCCAGGGACGGATCAATCCCATCCGGTGTCAACAGGGCGGCGTCCAATTCCTTTAATAAATTCACCAGCTTCATAAAACACCTCAGTCAATGAAAATTTTTATTACTAATGTAGTCCCTTTGGGAGTAGATTCTATAGTAAATTCGTCTGCTGATTTTTTTATGTTGGGCAGTCCCATACCCGCTCCGAAACCCATTTCTCTAATCCGGTCAGAAGCGGTGGAATAACCTGGCTGCATGGCCAAAGAAACGTCTTTAATACCTGGACCGCTGTCTTCTACAGTAATGGTTATATCGTGGGGTGTTACCTTGGCTGACAGCTTTCCTTCATAGGCATGAATCACCACATTCATTTCAGCATCATAAGCCGCGATTGCGGCGCGCCGGACAGTTGTACCTTTCAACCCTAATCCGGTAAGCATTTTTTTGATGTTACTGGCCGCTAGACCTGCCAGGTCAAAATTCATACTTTGGATCGAGCATTCATATATTCGCGTCGTAAAATCCTTGGGCTCTTTTATTTCGTCAGGTTCATCCACCTGATCAATTCTTAACAACTGAGCCAACCGGGTTACAATATCACCGACTGTTAAAACCCCCACAACCTTTGCTTGCTCATCAATAACGGGGAATCTCCCATATTTATACCGGCGGCATGCTTGCAGAGCATACCCGACCGTATCCTGCTCGTGTAAAAATATTGGGTTCACCGTCATGACTTCCGAGACAAAAGCGTTTAAGTTATTATTTTCCATAGCCTGAATGATATCGGCCACACTGATAACACCTAAAAGAGCATTTTCCCGGTCAACAACCGGCATGCCGGAAATGCCTTTATCGCGCATCAGGTCTTTGGCCTGCCGTACAGTTAAATCGGGGGCAATAGAGATAACATCCCTTGTCATAACATCCTGTACTCTGGGCAAGGGCTGCTTGTCATACATTGGAAATCACTCCTAAACCAGCTTTGTAGAGAAGACCGCAAGATTCATACATCGGGTATGCGGTGCATAGAATGGGAATATCCTTCGCCTCGGCCAAATCAATTATTTCCTGGGAAGGCACTTTGCCACGGACAAATATCACGCCAATCAAATCAATTATTTCCGCTGTGCGAATTACCTGGGGGTTAATCAACCCTGTAAGAAGAACGGTCTTCTCCTTTCTGTGAGCCAGGACGTCGCTCAACAAATCAGCGCCGCATGCCGTGTCAACTTCTTTATCCTCCAGGCAGTGACGGGTAAAACAAGTTGCTTCCAACACTTTCTTTATTTCCGAAAGCGTCAACACAAACCACCTTCTTTAATTTTCTGGTCCTCTATTATAGTATCATATTTCTTCTCTTTTAAGCGAAGAAACTGAGGTATGGGTAACTGTTTTTTCATGAAAAAAACAGTTATAATGTTTATATATTGGTTACCGGATAATTCGTAAATAAAAGGTGAATGAAATATGGCTTTATCTTTTGAACAAGGCCCGATCAGGCCTCCCAGTGAAGCAGCCAGCCTTTTGCTCAGGCTTACCCGCAACTGCCCGTGGAACAAGTGCGCTTTCTGCAGGTCATACAAGGGAGAGACTTTTTCGCGGCGCAGCGTGGAAGAAATTAAGAATGACATTGACACGGTAGTTAAATTGTGCCGGTCGGTGCGGGAGATATCCCGGAAAAGCGGGTTCGGCGGCTTGCTGAACCTTGATATGCTGATAAAGTTATATAATTCCGGGGATTATCAATTGTTCCACGTCGCTTCCTGGCTGCATAACGGCGGCAAGACGGTGTTTTTGCAGGACGCCAATTCACTGGTCATGAAAACTGCCGACGTGGTGGAAATTCTAAAATACCTGAAAGAACGCCTGCCTTCAATTGAACGTGTCACAACTTACGCCCGGTCGAGCACACTGGCGCGCAAGAGCGTGGAGGAACTGACGGCGCTGAAACAAGCAGGCTTATCACGCATCCACGTGGGTATGGAGTCAGGGTCGGACGAGGTGCTTAAACTAATCAACAAAGGCGCCACCGCGCAGCAGCATATTGAGGCCGGCAGGCGGGTAAAGCAATCAGGCATATCTCTTTCAGAGTATGTTATTTTAGGCATGGGAGGCAAACAGTGGGCCAGGGAACACGCGCTTGAAACGGCCAGAGTGCTGAACATGATCAACCCCGATTTCATCCGTTTGCGCAGCCTGACAGTAGCGGAAGGCACACCGCTGAGCCAAAAAGTGCAAAACGGTGAGTTCGAGGAAGAAACCGAGGCAGAAGTGCTTACCGGCGAAAAGCTGTTCATTGAACATCTCGACGGTATTCAAAGCAATCTGGTCAGCGACCACTCAATGAATTTGCTGGAAGAGGTTCAAGGCAAGCTGCCGGCAGATAAGCCTGCCATGCTGGCAACAATAGACCGTTTTCTCGCCTTGCCGGAAAGGGAAAAACAAAACTTCATCCTTGGTAAACGCTGGGGGGTTTACCGGGTGCTGGACGACATGCGTGATCCGTCACAATATGCCAGGGTTGCCGCCGCGCTTGACAGGCTGGAAAAAGAGGGCAAATACCAGGCAACCTTGTCTTACCTGAAAAATCAGGTAATCTAACGAATAAATCTTATTATCCCTTTTTGGGCTGGTCAGCCTAAGTTGATTTACTCCTTTGAAAAACATGTGCAATAATAAATAATGCACCCACAACAAATTGCGGTAACGAAAGTATTAGAAAATATTCAAAATCCCTATAGGTTCTAAAATAGAATACAAATAATATGCTGAGAATAATATATGCCAGACCGCAAAATCTTGGACTTTTCCAAAAGATTATCAGAGGAATCACGAAAATAAATGATGGTATCAGGTGTATTAAGAAACCTATTAATTTTTCAGTAAATGGAGCTTCACCTGAAAACGCATCTAATGCAAAAAGTGATAGAAATAAAACAAAACTAATGGCAAGCACTCTTGAAACCCCGGCAAATTTGTTCGCTTTATTGGAAACATTCATTTTCTTCACCACCGCCGGTAAGGATTTACTTGCAGCATCATGGGTCAGATCACCATGCAAATAACAGAGCTCATAAGCATTTCCATCCGATGTGAATAACCACTCCGGCAACCGCGCCAAAGAAGCAACCACAAGCGCCTATTGCTAAAACGTGTGCAAAAGAACCTGTAAAACCCAAGCCCGCCGGAAGCATACTCCACATTAACCCATCCATTATATTAATAGCAAAAGATAGAGAACAATGCAACCGTGGCCGCGCATGTCTTCCGACACAGGCCGGGCCAAAGAGTTCGCGCCTGCCTGCCTCCTCCTCTAAAAATCACTCCGGATGTCACCTCGCGGCATAAAATATTTTCCATAAAAAGTTAAACATTATTACTCATGTAGCATAATATATTTTAAATCAGGGTGAAAAGAAAATTATTTCAAAAAGGAGGGAATTTAAATGGAATGCGAATATGAAAAGGAAAAAGAATGCAATTGCTGTATTGAAATTGAGGATAGTATTGTTCTCATAATTTGCGGTGAAGTCGATATTGACAGGTTAAGAGAAAGCCTTCAAACAGCTTTGGAAGTAAAAGGTAATAAATAAGGAACTGCGGAATTGTCTCTTCTGGAAAGCCGTGATATATATATAATACCACGGCTTTCTTAATTAACATTTTTAAGAGGACCAAAGCGTTCGATGCTGAGGTTCTAAAAATATAACCACCGGCAAATAGAGCCAGTGGCTATAAAACGCATCTTAGATTTAGGAAGTTTTTCAGTTTTAAATAAAGAAGCCACAGCCACAGACGAGCAGCACCAGAATCAAGAAGATGATGAACGCTGGGTTACCGAAACCTGTTCCGCAACCAGTGCCACAACCTGCACCACCTGCACCAAATGCCATTTATATCACTCCTATTGTTTTTTATATAATATGCAGGAGTTCATTAATGTGTTAATCACTGGTAAGTACCAAAATTCGGACTGCGGCATAAGTTATACGTCAGCGTTGCTATTCTGGCACTCCTCTATTATGGTAATACCCAGGAAACCCATCTAAGTTGTGATTTAGATGGGTCTTGATTAGAAATATTTCATTAGACTATTTTAAAGTTTTGTTGGGCACTTGTTAGGCACGGATGCCCGACAACTATATTAATATTCATGGTAGCCCTAACGGGATTCGAACCCATGTCTCCACCTTGAGAGGGTGATGTCCTCACCACTAGACGATAGGGCCATGGCTGCGGGACCAGGGCTCGAACCTAGGCTAGATGATCCAGAGTCACCTGTGCTACCACTACACCATCCCGCAACATTATTATTGTTACATTATCAAGCGTACTTATTTATTATATAACAGGTTCAGTGGTAACGCAAGCAAAAACCATACAGCAAAACTATACAGCATCAGCCTCTAATCGCTCAATATAGGCGATAGCCCTGTCCAGCCGCTGCAGTGTCTTCTCTTTCCCCATAGTAACAATAATATCAAAGAGACCTGGAGTCATTGTCCGCCCGGAGAGGGCCAGTCTGGTCGGGTGAAAGAGATCTCCTGTTTTTATCTCCAGTTCCTCTGTTAATTGCCGGTAGGCGTCCTCAGTTGTTTTTAAGTTAAACGGTTCCAATTGCTCCAGGACCTGCCGTGCTTTGCGCAGCACCTCCGCCACACCTGGTTTGCTGAAATATTTCTTAACTCCCTTCTCGTCGTAAGTATATTCATCATCAAAAAAGTAGGTGGAGGCATCCGCTACCTCGTTAATGGTTTTAACCCTAGTGCGCACAGTGTCTACCACATTTTTAACATAGAGATAGAAGTCATGGGAGAATTCCTCCGGAATCAACTTTCGCCCTCTGAGTATGGGTATTACCTGTTCGGTCACCTGCTCCAGGCCGGCCTCGTTCAGGTAATGTCCATTAAGCCAAGTTAGTTTTTTCAAGTCGTAGATGGCTGCGTTCTTCCCTACGTGTTCCAGTGAGAATTGCCGTACCATCTCCTCCAGCGACAGAATCTCCTCATCGTTGCCGGGCGACCAGCCGAGCAGGGCCAGATAGTTCACCAGAGCCTCGGGCAAGTAACCCTGATCCCTGAACTCTTCCACCGATGTGGCGCCATGACGCTTTGAGAGCTTGCTCCTGTCCGGGGCCAGGATCATGGGGACATGAGCGAAGACAGGCGGAGGATTATCCAAAGCCTGGTAGACAAGGACCTGCCGCGGGGTATTGGAAAGATGCTCTTCGGCCCGTAAGATATGGGTAATTTTCATCTCTAAGTCATCCGCAACCGTGGCAAAGTTGTATGTTGGAACACCGTTGGATTTTATGATGATAAAGTCATCAAGAAACTCGTTAGCAAAGGAGACATCTCCCCTGAAGTAGTCGTGAACCACTGTCTCACCGCTGTCGGGAATCTGCAATCTAACTACGGGCTTACGCCCCTCGGCTTCAAACCTGCTCCGCTCATCTGAGTTCAGACTTCGGCAGCGTCCATCATAACGCGGGGCCTTCCCCGCCGCCATCGCTTCTTTTCTCCGCAGATCCAGTTCTTCTGGCGTACAGTAGCAGCGATAAGCCTTCCCTTCAGCCAGCAACTGCCCGGTGTACTTTTTGTAGAGGTCGAAGCGCTGGGATTGGTAATAAGGCGCATAGGGGCCTCCTACTTCGGGTCCCTCATCCCAGTCAATCCCCAGCCACTTGAGGGCGGACAAAATCTGCTGGCGTGAGGCTTCAGTGGAGCGTTCAGTGTCTGTGTCGTCGATGCGCAGCACCAGCTTGCCGCCGTTGTGACGGGCAAAGAGCCAATTAAATAGAGCAGTTCTGGCTCCCCCGATATGCAGGTTGCCTGTGGGACTAGGCGCAAATCTTACTCGTATTTTGCCCATATTCAATCCTCCTGTAGGTAATACCCCATTTATTGAGTTTACCACAAGATGTCAAGAAACAACAGGATGCCGGCCATAAATCGCCGGCACCTTGTCAAATTATTTCAGAAACCTAACAGAGCCAAGGTGCTTTTTGTTATTCAATATCTTCAGCCTGGAGTCCGGCATAATCCAGGTGGCATTTTACCATTGACTCTTGCCAATATGACATTACCGGAATAGCTCTTTTCCCATGGACGTCTGTCCTCTGAAAAAAGATCCCTTCCTGGGCAATTTCCTTTACTGTTTTTTTCCCTTTGTTCCAGGCGTTTAATACTTTTTCGTGACGTCTTTCGATAATCGCTTCAATCCTGTCAATAGCCTCCCCCACTCTTTCACGAACAACCGGGCTATGGCTGGAAAAGAGCTGTTTGGCACCCAATTCGCGCGCTTTTTTGATTGATGCCAGAAAATCGTTCAGGTTGCAGTGTGGGAAGCCATACCAGGGGCCAAAGCGGTCCAGCCCCAGGTCACAAGCGTAAAGATAATTACTCTGGGGGGCGTAAAGGCAATAATGACCGGGCGAATGTCCCGGAGCGGGGACAGCAAGCAACTGTCCTTTTGAAATAGCCTCAATATCCTTCAGTTCATATGGATCTATGCTGGGGATGTATTGCAAACCCATTTTCGGCATAAGAATCTCTTCAACCAGCCTGTGCACTCCCGCCTTGCCATAGCCCGTTGCCCGCGACATATTCTCACTTGATTGAAGATATTGATATTCAGTACTGTTCAAAGCCGGGCGGCAATCTGTCTCTCCGGCGATCCGCCAGGCGTCGGAGGCGTGGTCTATATGAAAATGAGAGATAAAATAGCGGCTTACGTTGTTTTCCCGGATAAAAGCCAGAGTTTCCTCACCACCAAACCTGCCGTCAATCATGATTACTTCTTCACCGGAAATCAACAAACCATTATTCATAAACCAGGATTCCTGCTTGGGCGCTTCCAGGAATTCCACGCCATCGGCGATGCTTATTCTTTTCAAGTTAAATTAATTCCCCTTAAAGACAGGCTCTCTTTTTTCTGCGAAAGCCTTCAGCCCTTCCTCAAAGTCATTACTTAAACTCGCGCCGACAATGGACTCCCGCTCAAGGTCAAGCTGCGCCTCCAGAGTCCGCCTGTGGGCTTCGTTAATCAGTGCTTTCGCCTGTTTAAAGGCTATTGAAGGGCCACTGGCAAATTGTCCTGCCAATTGTTTCACTCTCTCGTTTAAAGATTCAGCCGGGATCAACTCACTGGCCAGGCCCAGGGCCAGTGCCTCTTTCGCCTCAATCACCCTGCCGGTAAAGACTAAATCCATAACCCGGGCGGCCCCCAGCATTAATGTCAGGAAATAGGTCGAGCCACCGTCAGGGGTCAATCCCAGGTTGACATATGCCTGGTTGAATTTAGCCTTATCACTAATGATCCGGATATCACAGGCCATCGCCAGGCTGAATCCGGCCCCGCTGGCAAATCCGTTCACTGCGGCAATGACCGGTTTCCCGAGATCTCTGATCAGTAGAATAACCTTATTAAAACTGTCCACTAAACTGTCAAAACCAGACTTCCAGTTCTCATCACGGGCGGAGAGCATCCATTTCACATCACCGCCGGCGCAAAACGCCTTACCCGCACCGGCAATTACCAGCGCACGCACTGTGTTATCTCCTTGACAAATCTGCAAAACTTCGGCCAACTCCGCTATTATATCATGGTTTAAGGCGTTCATGGCATCGGGCCTGTTCAGGGTAATGTCAGCCACACCATCATTAACTTTAAAAATAATATTATTGTACAAACTTGCAACCCCCTGTTAAAAAGGAAACTCTCTATTTATTCTTTTATGCTTGAATGTTTTTTCTCTGTCCGCGTATTCCGCCACTATGTGTCCATTTCCGAGCAAATTATATTTGTAAATAACCAGCCCGTCCAGACCTACCGGACCCCTGGCGTGAATTTTACTCGTACTGATCCCCACTTCCGCGCCAAAACCATAGCGAAAACCGTCGCTAAACCGTGTGGAACAATTCCAGAATACATTCCCCGAATCCACCAACGCCATAAACCTGGCCGCTTTCTCCTTGCTGCTGGTAATAATGCTGTCCGTATGGCCGGAACCATAATGATTAATATGATTTATCGCTTCATCAATATCTTTTACTATTTTAATTGAAAGTTTATAATCAAGGTATTCCGTCCCCCAGTCTTCTTCCGTGGCGAAAGACGCCGGAATGATCTCTGTTGTCCTGGGGCAGCCGGTTATTTCGACCTGTTTCTTGTCCAGGGCTTCTTTCAGCAGGGGCAAAAACCCGGGAGCGGCTTTTTCGTGCACCAGCAGTGTTTCCGCGGCATTACACACGGCAACATACTGGGTTTTGGAATCATCTACAATTTTCACCGCCATTTCCAGGTCGGCATCTTCATCGACATAGCAGTGACATATGCCGTCCGCGTGCCCCATGACCGGGATTCTTGAGTGGTCCATGATATACCTGACAAAATCGTTCGATCCTCTGGGTATGATCAGGTCAATATATTCATCCAGCTTCAACATTTCATCGACTTCCGCCCTGGTTTCCAGGAGTTTTAGCCAGTCGGCCGGGATACCCGCTTTTTTAGTCGCGTCGATAATGATATCCGCCAGTACGCGGTTAGTTTCTTTCGCCTCGGAGCCCCCTTTGAGCAGCACGCAGTTGCCGCTTTTCAGGCAAAGGGTGGAAATCTGCACCAGGGCGTCGGGCCTGGACTCAAATATCACACCAATGACGCCGATCGGGCTAGTGGTTTTATACAGCTCCAACCCTTCGTCCAGTTCAGTCGCAAGCAGTGTCTTGCCGACCGGGTCCGGCAGGTTTATCAAGCTGTTGATCCCGTCAACCACATCCGCTATCTTTGTTTCGTCGAACTTCAGCCTTTTCAACAAGGGCTCCGGCAGGTTTTCCTTCGCGCTCCGGTTTAAGTCTTCATCATTTGCTTTAACAATTTCTGACTGCCGGCCAATCAATGAGCCGGCTATTTGCTCCAAGGCCCTGTTTTTCAGGTCCGCGCTCATTGCAGCCAGCTGTATGGACGCTTCTTTAACCTGGCGGGCAATTTCATTGATTTCCATACTGACATCTCCTTAAATAAGCTTAGTTTCAGAAATACTCCGTATCACACAGCAAACAGGCTCGTCCCGCTTAATATTATATACTTAACTTTATCATAAGAAAATCATATAATACTAATCCTCTTCAAGCGCCATCAATCCGTCGTTGAAGGTCAACCGGCGCGGTGCTCCAATCAGCTCTATATCGCTCCTTCCCTTCAACTCACCTGCCACGCTGCCGGTAACCCACATATATTCCATTTCAAGGGTGTTGTTTATCACAGCTCCTTTCAGGTTCACCGGCTCATCCGCGGCAAGGCTGCGGACCGCGGCTTCTATCGCAGCCCGGTCGTCAGACATTATTACCGGCAGCATGGCCCGCTGGATATTGCCGCTGGCGATACAATTGAGGTAAGTGCTCCGGGAGTCCATCTTATTGGCCAGACGCTGTGTCGTGATATCCGCCAGGCCCACACCGGTGGCGTTCCCGTGGGACGCCCCGCTTAAATCCAGTACGACAATTCTGGCGACAAACGGCGTTTCCGGTTCCGGTACACCGGCCATCCGCAACCGCCCGATCACATTGGTGTCCATTCCGGTTCCGCTAAAATTCTTACCCATTTGCCTGACAATCAGAAAGTCCAGCTGGTCAACCGGCAGGCGCGGCATCAGCCGGTAAGCCTCTAACAGCAACCGTTCTTCAACCTCTGCCAGCCTGTCCGGAGAAACAGCCTCAATAATGGCAGTGCCCTCGTAAGCATTTTCAACAATGCCGACAGCGCCGATTATTTTTCCCGAGCGCGTAAAAACCTCGCCTATGTCAACCAGGGACCGGGCCATCCGCCGTGGTCCCAGACGGTGGAAGCAAGCAGCGCCCTTTGTTTTTCCCAGGCCGACAGCCATCATTTTCATTAAACCGCTCTCAACCGGCCCGTGAAAGGTGGTATGGGGTTTTATCCTGTTGCAGACGATAATGCCGTCGGCGCGCCACGCGTCAATGTCACAGAAAACTCTTGTCCCGTCCGGAGTAGCGCCTATCTCCACCACTTCCTCCGAGGTCAATACCGGACAACCCAAATGCTCCCGCGTGACGCCCAGACTGCTCAACACAGCTTTTTGCCCCTCCGCCGTACCGCCGCCGTGGCTGCCCATGGCGCCTACTATGAATGCTCCGCCCCCGCTATTTTAACCGCTTCCACCACGGCGTTCAAGATGGCACCGATATTTTTAATCCCCCGGCTCCCTGCCGTAATGGCGACCCGCCAGCCAGGCCTGATTTTTCCTCCAAGGTTAATCCGTTCCATTTCTTTCAAGGCTTTTTGGCGAGGATCGTCAACTTCCAGCAGGGGAAATACCTGTCTGATCCTAACAAAATTAAGATGTTCCAACAATGTCAACATCACCCGTTTCCTTCATTTCAGCAATCTCAGGCAATTTATTTTCTCTGGCGTTCTGATTCCTGAATTCTGCCCCCTGCATAAAGCCGTGCTGTTCGTAAATGAAAGCACGGCTTTTATACTTAGGGAGACGATTTAACTGGTTGACTCAATGCCTTCTGCTCCTCATCCTGCGGCGCCGGCGTCACGGATTTTGCAGGATCTTTCTGCTCCTCATTATCATTGGAATTACTTTTACCCTCAGGATCATTTTGTTGTTTGTTTGTATCCTCATTTTCTTTTTTCTCTTCCCCTTGCTTGCCCGGCTTAACCTGATTTATCGAATCACCCTGTTTTTTTTGTTCAGCTTGTTTATCGCTCTCTTCCGGTTTCTTTTGTTCAGCTTTTTGTTCTTCAGTTAGCGGCTGAACAACATATCCTCCCGCCGGCCTGTCATCAAGGCCCATGACACCCGCCATCACCAGGCGAAATATTTCTGCCGGCTGATTACCGCCATAAGAAGTCAGGTAATGTTGTCTGTCCATGTTTCTCTCATCATAGCCCATCCATACCGCGGTGGTGTACCGGTCTGTAAAGCCGACAAACCACGCGTCCTTGTTGCCGGACAAGCCACGGTACTCTGCCGTGTCCGGCAGCTCGGTGGTGCCGGTTTTCCCGGCCGCTTGCGCGCCGCGAATTTTCGCCCTGTTTCCTGTTCCCGCCTCTACAACCGCGCGTAAAACATCTTTAATGAAATCGGCTGTGGACGCTTTCATTACCGGGGTCCCCTGGGGATGACGGTAAAGTGTCTGCCCTTGCGAGTCTTCGATGTGTTTAATCGAATACGGCTTGATAAAAACACCTCCGTTGGGGAAAGCAGCATATGCCCCGGCCATTTGCAGCGGGGATACTCCCTTGGTCAATCCGCCCAGGGCTAAAGGAAGGCAGCGGTCCTCTTCCACCAGCTCAAAGCCCAATTTCGCGGCCATTTCGAAACCACGGTCCACTCCAATTTGGTTTAACAGCCTGACTGCGGCTACATTGCGGGACCACTGCACAGCTGTACGGATAGTAATCGGCCCGTAATAGCCGCCGCCGGAATTATGCGGCTCGTACGAAATAACCGAGTCCGGGGTGTAACCGAGTTCAAAAGCCGGCGCGTAGACAGCAATCGGCTTAAAGGCTGATCCTGGCTGTCTGGATAACTGGGTAGCCCGGTTAAATCCGCGGTTCACCCCGTACTGCCTGCCTCCCACTACAGCTTTCACCGCCCCTGTGCCGTTCTCTACCATCGCTATAGCCGCTTCGACTTTTTCAGAAGGGAATAAATCTGTTCGCGCGCACACCTGTTCGGCTTTCTTTTGTATTTCTGGCTCCAGGGTAGTGTATATTTTTAATCCGCCTTTAAATATCTTATCGTTGCCGATTACACCAACCGCTTCATCCATGACATAATCGAGAAAATAAGATCGGTAATTCTCCAGACTCACATCGCTGTTTAATTCCACAGGCTTCCGCTGTGTTTCCTGCCCTTGGGATTTAAGGATGTAGCCCTGTTCGCTCATTTTTTCCAGCACTACGTTTCGCCGCCGCTGCGCGCTTTCCGGATTTAAATAAGGATCGTTGGCGCTGGGCGCCTGTACCAGGGCGGCCAGCAGCGCGCCCTCCGCCAGCGTGAGCTCAGAGGAATTTTTATTAAAATAAACTTTTGACGCGCTCTGAATGCCATAGGCGCCCTCACCGAAGTACACTCTATTCAAGTAAAACTCCAGAATCTCATCCTTGTTAAAGCGTCTTTCGAATTCCAGAGCCAGCATAGCTTCCCTTACTTTTCGCCGCAGAGTTTGTTCCGGCGACAAAAAGTAAAGCTTAATAACCTGCTGGGTAATCGTGCTGGCCCCCTCGGTAATCCGTCCTGATCGGTAATAACTGAACGCCGCGCGTAAAATAGCCTTGATATCTACTCCGCTGTGGCTGTAGAACCTTTCATCTTCAATCGCCACAAAAGCTTTCTGAACGTGCTCAGGAACCTGGCTCAACGAAACAGGCGTACGATTGATCTCACCATGAATTTCACAGATCAAGTTGCCATTTTCATCATACAGGAAAGAGTTCTGGTCAAATACTGTGGACAAGGCTTTGGCACTGGAGAAACCGGCCAAAACCCAGTTCGCGTAACAGTAGCCCCAAATTAGCACCGGTGTGAGCGCCAGGATTAATAAGGCGGGAATAAAAGCAATTACCTTAACAGCGTTTCGCCAACTGCCGGCCATACTGTATGAACCTCTCTGCTTCCAAAATATATATATATGATAATTATAACACCCTCTATCAATATACGCGGGCGATTATTTATAAAACATTATATTAAGTAATGATATAATAAATATATGTCGGCGAAAATCGTAAATTACCAAAAACTCTACAACATAACTGAAAATATGACCCCTTTGGCAGATGACTGCGGCAAGCTGTGCGGCAAAATTTGTTGCCGGCCGGATAAAAATAATACCCTGGGAATGTATTTGTATCCGGGTGAAGAAGAGATGTTCACGAGGGAGGAGGACTGGCTGCGTTGGGAGCGGCGAAACCCAGGGGAAGATGATTTTCCGGCATCATGGAACAACCCGGTATACTTTATCTGCTGCACCAAGCCCTGTCCCAGGAAACACCGTCCGCTGAATTGCCGCCTTTTCCCCTTGGCGCCGCATTTATTAAAAGACGGCACTCTTTTATTAATCTATGAAACACTATATTTGCCCTACACGTGTCCTTTGATCAAAAGAAAAACACCGTTGAGACAAGATTTTATTGATGCAGTGGCTCACTGCTGGCAAGAACTGCTGACAGACCGGCGCATAAGCGACTTGGTGGAAATGGACTCACGGGAACGTGAAAAAGAGGGAAACCAGCCGTTTATTGTGCGGATAATATTACCGCCACTATCCCGGCGCCGATAAGCGGGCCGACCGGCACGCCTTTGAAAAAAGCCACACCGATGATTGTGCCCATCAGCAATCCAACCAGCACCTGCGGCTGATCGGTCAGAAAAGTCACACCTTTCCCCCCCAGAAAGGCGATAACCACACCGACTAGTACAGCTATAAGGCCGGCGGAGCTTTTCAGCGTGTTCAAAAGTGATTGTATGCCCACCTCTCCCGTGGCGAAGGGCACAAGCACTGCCATGGTGATGACGGTAATGCCTGCCTTAAGCGTATACTCTTCCAGGAATGGGACAGGCCGCTCTCCGATAAACAGCCGGATGACCAGTAAAATACCCGCCGCCGCCGCCACTGTGCCGTTCTTACCGATTAACCCTAGAATAGCGACAACCAGCAAAATAATGACCGATTGATTCAAAGAGCATCCATCCCCCACCATTACCCTTATTAAGTAACTTTATCACAAAAGTACAATATTTTACACCCTTTTAACCGAATTACCTATTAACAAAATATGGTTTGACCTCTTTGCCCAAGTCTTCCGGTAAAACAACTGACACAGGCTCTTGCAATACTGTCTGGAAGAAATTTATGTCAGGCGCGTAATCCCTGGTATTGAGAAATGTTCGCGGCACGATCCGGAAGTGGGCAGGGAAAAACTGCTGGCCTTCGGCGCCCCAGTATAAGGATGCGTTAAAACTGTAAATGTCGTTTTTGAGATAATAACAAAATATTTTTCGGAGCCCTGAAACAAGGCGCCGGATATGCGCATCCGTAAAATCATCAAGGCAATAGACACCGGGAAACACACACATGATTTCCCCAAGCATTCCTAGCGAAACAAATGACGCCAGCCAGTGCGTGTCTCCGACTTGACCGATATACCTTTCGCCATGCTGCTGTTCCTCTTTTATTAATTCCGTCCAGTAGTCTACCTGATGGTTATGGTAAAATGATTCCGCAGCCTTGTATTCGTCCGCAAACTGATTTCCCGGGTGTTCCGTGGCGAAATATTGCTGGTGCGGGTGAACCAGCCCGCCCCCGGAAGGCGGCATGTAATTCCACGCCATCACCTGATATGGTGCCGAGGGGCTTTTCCCCCTGACTCTTTTAAGAAAATCAATTCCCAGGGAAAACGAGTCATATATTTTATCGTCATTAAAGCTCTCTAATGACACAACATGATCGTCAGTCATGATCACAATTGAACTGTAAACATCATATGGAAACAGATTAGGAACAAGCAGCGCCTCCCCCCTCGCCAGGCGGCCTTTACGAAACAATCCCTCAGGAAACATGGGCGTGACATGGTTCCTCCTGTCGCCACAAAATGGACAAAAGCCTTTGATTCGCGGCTCCAGATATTTATCCAGATCCAGCTTTTGCGGCTTGATCGCTCCAAAGTGTGAAAAGTGGCCGGTTCTACCGGTAAGAGGATCGGTACGCACCTGTGTTTTTATCGTAATTGGCTGAAAATCCGCGCGCGGATCAAGAAATGTGTTTTCGACATGCATAATTTGAAAGACAATTTTTGAGGTCAGCTCAACCCCCCCTTTTTTTAATAGATTCGGGTCGCACTATATAGCGCTTACCAACGGGCTCATGTTCGCCCTTCAAGACAGCAGTGCATCACGCTTTACTCCAGGCCGGTTAATCTTTTCGCGAGCCTGACCGCTTCGTAAGCGTCTTTCGCATAACCATCCGCCCTGATTTCCCGCGCGAAGCTTTCATTGACTACCGCTCCGCCAACCATATATTTGACATCCAGGCCTTCGCTCCTGCCAAGCTCAACAACTGTCTTCATTTCAACCATGGTGGTTGTCAGCAGGGCGGAAAGTCCGATGATTCGCGCCTGCAACTCTCTCGACTCACCGATAATCTTTTCGGCGCTCACGTTCTTTCCCAAATCATGTACCGTAAATCCGTTGTTTCTCAGCATCAACCCCACGATATTCTTTCCAATATCATGAATGTCGCCTTTAACTGTCGCCAGGACGACAACCGGGCTGTTTTTGCCGTTTCTCTCCCGGTCCCCGGCAAGCAGGGGCGCCAAGTAGTTAAAGGCCGTTTTCATCGCCTCGGCGCTTTGGATGAGCTGCGGCAGGAAATATTTTCTTTCCTCGTAAAGATGACCTACCCTGGTGATGGCAGGTATCAGGTAATCATCAATAATAACACCAGATTTGACGCCTTCCGCCAGCGCTTCCTCGATTAAACCCACAACATTCTCCCGGTCTCCCTCAAGTATGGACAGCTTGATCCGATCCACTGTCTGCAAATTACTGTCTTGTTCAACTTTTTTCGGCCTTTCCGCATTTTCTTCGCTATACCTTTTTATATATGCCAAGCTGTTTTTATCCCTGGCGGTCAAAACATCGCAAGCCGCCTTAATATCCATAATCATTTCACTGGAGGGATTAGCTATCGCCATACTCAATCCGCAGCCAACCCCCATGGCCAGAAACGCCGAGTTCAGGTAATCTCTCCTGGGCAAACCGAAAGACACATTGGACAGTCCGGCGATAGTGGCGCAGCCAACCTTTTCGGCACACCATCTGATCACTTTCAATGTTTCTTCCGCCGCGCTCTGATTTGAAGAAACCGACATGACCAGTCCGTCCACCACAATGTCGCTATTTTCAAAGCCATGCTTCTTCGCTTCGCTTATCACATTTTCAATTATCTCATACCTTTCCCGCGCTTGCTCCGGAACGCCCTCGTCACTTAAAGGAAGCAGGATAAACATGGCTCCGTATTTGCGCGCGATAGGGAGCATCCGCTGGATTTTCGCTTTTTCCGCCGATATTGAATTAATCAAAGCTCTTCCGGGATAAATTCTCAGGGCGGCTGCGAGAACATCGGGCGAGGAAGAATCCAGACATAAAGGACACTCCACAACATTACTCAATAACTTGACCACTTCCACCATGGTTTTTTTCTCGTCAATTCCAGGCATCCCCACGTTTACATCCAGGATCTCCGCGCCGTTTTCCACCTGCTCCGCGGCTAAACGCCTGACCTCGGTTAGCTTGCCGTTTTTCAGCTCTTCACTGAGCTTTTTTTTGCCGGTCGGATTAATCCTCTCCCCCACCACCGTGACCGGATAAGTGTCTCCGAAAAAAACGGTTCTTCTGGAAGAAGTCAGCGCCCTGTAGGGATTGGGCTCTCGTCCGGCAGGCTTTAGCCCCGCGATATTTTCATTTACACTTTTTATATGCTGTGGAGTGGTGCCGCAGCATCCTCCGATCACCCCCACTCCTCTGGCAACGAAATCAACCGCGTATTTGCCGAACTCCTCCGGTCCCATGTCAAAAACCGTGTGCCCGTCCACAAGCCTCGGCAATCCCGCGTTTGGTTTCACCATAATCGGAACCTTCGCGTACGGCGCCATAAGCTCAACTACCTTTAACATGTCCTTGGGCCCGGTGGAGCAATTGGCGCCAACGGCGTCAACACCCAGGCTTTGCAGGGTGATCAGCACTGTGACAGGATCGCTGTCGGTCAAGGTTTTCGCGCCGGTATCAAAGGTCATGCTGGCGATTACCGGCAGGTCACAGGTTTCCTTGATGGCCAGTACGGCAGCCCTGGTTTCTTGCAGATCGATCATGGTTTCAATAACAAAAAGATCAACGCCGCCGGCCAGCAGACCCTGAACCTGTTCCTTATAGACATCAACAATTTCATTAAATCCCGCATCGCCAAAAGGCTCCACAAACTTTCCTGTCGGCGCGAGGTCGCCTGCGACCAGGCATCTTGCACCCGCCGCTTCTTTAGATATTCCGGCGAGCGCCCTGTTAAATTCCAAAACCCTGTCCTGAAGTCCGAATTCTTTTAATTTAATCCTGTTTCCGCCGAAGGTGCAGGCCAGAACGATATCAGAGCCCGCCTCGATGTATTCACTTTGAATTTCCTTAAGAACATGGGGATGTTCCAGCACCCACTGCTCGGGGCATGCTTCTTTCGGTATACCTCTTTTATGCAGCTCGGTTCCTGTCGCGCCGTCTAATAATACAATTTTCCCCTGCGTCATTTGTCTAAATGTATCTTTATTCATGTGACACCTCAATCCCCGCAATCGCTATAACTGATTTCTCCGGTTCAAGCATGAATTTTTCCGTCACAGAAATACCAATTCTTTTTAGATCGAGAATATCGTAAATAACCTTTTGATGAAAAAGGTCAAGATCTCCGTAACCAGGGCTGAACCTGCGCTTTGTCAAGACTTTCCCTTTTGTTTTTATTATTTTGTCAATAAATTTCATCATCCAGTCTAAAGCCGCATCCGCACTCTGGGATGCCACCGCGTCAAAAATAAGACCTAAAGCCGCGTCACCATTTTTCATCGCCTCAGCAACTTTATCGCTGATTTCCCTCCCTACGGTGGACGACATTAAAACAGCTTCACTGCTTTGCTGCAAAAAAAGCGACAGCTTTTCACTGAGCAGTTCGATGCCGTTTTCCAGAACGACCCTGCCCGCTGAACGCTCATTAATACTGCTTCGGCAAAAAGCTCCTTTTGCATTACATAAAAGAAGCGCTCTTTTTACCGCCGCTTCTATAAATATGTTGTCTTTTTCACTGAGCGCGGTTGTTCCCTTCCTGTATCCCAACCTCGTGAGTATTAAATTCCTGTCGGGCGCAACAGGAATATGCTCAAAATATTTGACGTCCGGTTCTTTCAAAAGTCAATCAGCACCACCGTTTATCTTAATGTTGTATATTTCGAAGCCCATGCCGATTTTCCTTCTGCAGGGCGATAATGTTATTTTATGTAAAAAACAATTAGTTGGCAAGTAAAAAGAAATAATAATTTAAGCCACTTGGCGGGCGGGAAAGGAAATTTCCTAATGATAACGATCGTAAACCGCTTGTGTTTTGCGTTCGAGGTCATACGCCGGGATAAAGTCAATTTCCCGGTCAACCGGCATCGTTTCACCCTCGCGCACTGCTTCAAGAATTTGAAATATCGTGTTGGTATCGCCGAATTCCAGTTCGGGAGTAACGGAAATCGGTTCGTTTCCGGCCGCCGCCTGGTACAAATTAAGGAGTTCATTGTAGTAACCACGCTGCTTCCGGTACGGTATTTGTTCCAGATGACCGTCGTTGTAAGCGATATTTATGGTTCCGCAATCTCTTTCCTCCAAATAAATCATGCCTTTCGTGCCAAATATCCGCAAGCCGATCCACGGTCTTTGCATTTCCTTCCCGCTGCAGAAAAATGAAAACTGGCCAATCAGGCCGCTCTTGAAAAGCATGTTCACGCAAATAACTGCATATGGGGAAAAATCATAGCCCTGGGGCACTCCAAAACCCTGGACCTTATCAATCGCGCCAAAAATATGTCTTAAGGCGGCAATATCGTGGACACCGGTATCCAGGATAGCGCCGCCGGGAAATTCCGGGTGCTGACGCCATTCCGTGGAGGGAAACTTGTTCATATTCATGTCTTCCAGAAAATTAACCACTCTGTTTTGCATGAAATATAAAACCTCGCCAATTCTTCCTCCGTTAATATAATCCCTGATTATATTTGTTTCCTCATTATATCTGTAATTTTCCGTAATCATAATAGGCACATGGTATTTTTCCGGCAGTTCCATGGCTGATTTGGTTTCCTCAGGGGTTGCGGCCAGCGGTTTCTCACAAATGATCCACTTCCGGGAGCCTGATACCAGTGAGGCGACATCCTCAGTAATTTTATAATTTAGCTCGATTGGGACCATAATATCAATGACGTCAAGATCGTCCCTGACTACCATGCTCCTGTATGCGGAGTAATCTTTTTGTTGAGCAAGATTCAATTTCTTCACCCAGTAATTAGCTTTTTGGGGATTTAGATCGCATATGGCGACAATTTCGAATTTATCCGAAAGCTCCTGGTAAGCCGGGTAATGCAACTGTTCAAAAGCCATCCCGGCGCCGATAATCCCGACTCTTAATTTTTTCATTCTATCATCACCTCGTTTATTAGTTTCAATTATTATTGTTTCCTGATAATCAAATCATATTAAAACATTTTGGGAGGACCTGACTTGGCAAAAAAAAATGACGCACCAAAAACGGAAAATAATTTTTGGCTTTCTGTAACAGCGCTGGCAGGCGTGCCGTTTATCATGGTTTTGGGCAACTCAATGCTTATTCCCGTCCTGCCCGATATCAGAAACGCGTTGAATTTGACTCCTATCGCCGCTAGTTTACTGATCACCTTGTTTTCATTGACAGCCGGCATAATTATTCCGGTAGCCGGCTTTTTATCGGACCGTTACGGCAGAAAAGTTGTGATCATTCCCGCCATCATCTTATACGGCCTCGGGGGGCTGATTGCCGCTTTCGCTTCCATTTTTTTGAAACAACAAGCTTTTTCCGTCATTCTGGCAGGGAGGATATTGCAAGGCGCCGGGGCGGCCGGCACCGCGCCGATAGCCATGGCTCTCTGCAGCGATCTTTTCCAGGGGAATGAGCGCAGCCGCTCTCTGGGGGCGATGGAGTCTTCCAACGGTCTCGGCAAAGTGATCAGTCCCGTCCTTGGTGCGGCCATCGGCCTGATTGCCTGGTACACCGCTTTTATCTTCTTTCCCGTTATTGTTATCCCCGTCGTGATCGGGATGTGGCTGCTGGTTAAAGAACCCGAATCCAACCGCGCGCAGCAAAAGTTGTCGGAGTACTTAAAATCCGTAAAAAATATCTTTAATAACAAAGCCGGCTTGCTTTTGTCGTCCTACCTGGCCGGGGCAGTCGTGTTGATGGTCCTCTTCGGGATTTTATTTTACCTCTCCGAATACTTGGAACAGCAGTTTGGCTTGGATGGAATAATTAAAGGCCTTGCCCTGGCCATTCCGGTGTTATTCATGAGCGCTACTTCATTTGCGACTGGTTTTATTATTAAAAAGAAAAAAACCCTGATGAAGTTCCTGGTGGTGGCCGGCCTGGCCATAATGACCGCCGCGCTCGCCTTCCTGCCGCTGGCCAAAGGCGTGATTATCTATTTCCTCGCTATTTCCATTGTCGGCGTCAGTACCGGCATGGCGCTCCCCTGTCTCAACAACTTGATTACGAGTGCCGCTTCCATGGAAGAACGCGGTCTGGTCACTTCGCTTTACGGCAGCGTGAGGTTTTTAGGGGTGGCTTTCGGGCCTCCCATTTACGGTTTTCTGATGGCCAGGAGCACCAATTTGATGTTCTGGAGTTCAGCCGCGCTCGCCCTGCTGACTGCCGTAGCGGCTCTGGTTTTTATCAAAGACCCGGGTAACGCGGAAACCCAAAAACAAACCGCCCCGCAGGCTAAGAAAGGTCTGTGGTCAACTATCGGTTTAAAAATCAATCCGGCGAAAAAACCGGCGAAATAAGCACTGACGGGCTTCACCTGGCGGTATTCTAAACAATCGTTTTAACAGGGAACCTTTCTATTCCGCAAGAATACTATAGAAGAGCATATATGACCGGAAAGGAGTAATATCATGGGCGAAAATTCCACTAGCAACGCATGGCTGGAAATACTGCGTTTCCCCCTCGACACCCGCAGCAAAAAGCCGCGTCATAAAGGTCTCACCATGCTCCTGGATAAGGGCCTCGGACCGGAGGAAACAAAGGACTTGTTCCATGCCGCGGGCGATTACATCGATTTCTTAAAGCTTGGTTTCGGCACCTCAGCCTTGTACCCGCAAAAGGCGCTTGAAGCAAAAATCGACCTGGCGAAACAATTTAATGTAGATATTTATCCCGGTGGGACTTTCCTGGAAATTGCCATTATGCAGGATAAGCTGAAGGAATTTTTAATGTTGGCGAAAGCTTTGGGCTACACGGCGGTTGAAGTCTCGGACGGCACGCTGCATATTTCTCCGGAGGTGAGAGCGCGTACAATTTCCCTGGCCGCAGAAAAAGGATTCAAGGTCTTAACGGAAATCGGCAAAAAGAACCCCCTGGACAGAGCGCCTATCGAAGATTCTGCTGAACAAATTCAACTCGACTTGAAAAACGGCGCTTACAAGGTCATTGTCGAAGGCCGGGAATCCGGTAAAAATACCGGATTCTACGATGGAGACGGACATTTCACAAAAGAGCACCTGGCTCTGCTCCTGTCGGCCGTGGAAAGCCCGGAACTGTTAATCTGGGAAGCGCCGCTCAAAGAGCAGCAGCAAGAACTGATCCTGCGTTTCGGTCCCGACGTCAATCTGGGCAACATCCCGCCCCGTGAGGTGATAGCGCTGGAGGCGCTGCGCGTCGGCCTACGCAGCGACACCCTGAGATCGGTAATATAAGCACGCAATAAAGCCGTGGCATATACGGAAGTTAAATCCGGACGCCGCGGTTTTTTGGGATTTGCCCGGTCACGTTGACGGAATTTACCCGATTATTCATACTAAGCGCACGACGATCCTGTGCAAAATGTCCACGGAATGGCTTAAATAATTAGCCGCGTCTCTCAACTGACAATTTATTTCGTAATGTTTTATCGCGTTTATGGCATCTGCCGTTTTAAATATGGCGGCCATACCCTTCTGGTAATAATCTTCCACAGCCTTATGAGCGTTACGGATCATCTGTATCTGATTCCGCGCCTGAATCGGATCGCTTTCCAATAAAGCCACCGCCTGCGCAAACGTATATGTTCCCTCACTTAATTCCCGTACCATTTTAACAATTAACTCATCCGGCTGAACGTCATATTCTTTGATAGATTGCAGGGCGATCCGGGCATGTTCAATAATCCGGTCCATGCGCACTGAAATATAGTAGATATCCTGTCTGTCAAAGGGCGTGGTGAAAGCCTCAATTAATTTTTCTTCCATGTCCATGCGGATTGTATCTGCCTGCAGGGTCAGATTAATAACCAGGTCGAATTTTTCAGTTGAGGGAGCTTCCAGCCATGCCAGCATGGTTTTAACTCCCCGCGCCGTTACTTCGGCCTGTTCACGCAGCATGCCGTAAAAGTCGTACTTGGCGGGAAACAACCTGTCCAAGAAGCTCTTTTTTCCCATATCACATCCCCTTTACCATGAACCAACCAGCCAAATTACCGGATAATAAAATATAGCGCCGACGACCGCCGCAGCGGGAATTGTCACAAACCAGGCGGCCATCATTTCCTTGCCGATATTCCAGTTGACCATGCGGTACTCGTCTGCCGCCCCGACACCGATTACGCTGCCCGCAACCACATGCGTGGTCGATATTGGCACTCCCAGCACGGTGGCAAACATGATCGCCCCGCCTGAGGATACTTGTGCATTCAAACTATGGATAGGCCGGATGTCAAAGATACCCTGCCCTAAGGTCTTCATAATAGACCAGCCGCCGAACAACGTGCCTGCGAACATAACCATCCCTCCGGATAATCTTACCCATTCGGGTGTAATCTGCTGCTGCAGGAGATTGCCGGCCAGCAAGGCCAGGGTGATCAGTCCCATTATTTTTTGGGTGTCATTAGCGCCATGACTATAGGCCAGCAAGGCCGCCATGATCCATTGCAGTCCTTTCAGCCGCCTGTTAACGGCGAACCTGGCATTTTTCAAAGAAAAGCTGACTGTTTTTTGCAGGCAGTAAGCTATCGCAAAACCCAGCACAGGTGAAATTAACAAGGCTGAAAATACTTTCACGAGGCCAGTCAACTGATGCGTATAAATAAGTTCCTTCCATCCCCATAAGATATGCTCGCAACCGCTTGAAACCCAAACCGCTCCGACAATCCCCCCTACCAGCGCGTGTGTGGAGCTGGACGGGAGGCCGAGATACCAGGTGATTAAATTCCATACAACCGCGCCTAACAAAGCAGCCAGCAACACACTGAGCAATGACGGCTGAACCGGCAGGCTGACAATTTTGGCGACAGTGTCCGCCACCGCGCTGCCGCTAAACAGCGCGCCCAGCAAACCAAATACGGACGCCAATCCCACCGCCTGCAAAGGCGTTCCCGCACCGCAGGCGATAAACGTGGCCACAACCGAGCTTGCGTCATGCAAACCGTTGGTCAGCGCGAAAACAAGCGCCGCCGCTACCACGACGGCTATTAAAATGATCATGTCTGAAACCATGCCGTAGTAACTCCTGTAATACAAAACTGCAATAAAAAATAACTACTTGTATAATAATTAAACAACAGCGCCGGAATTTACAGCGGCACTATATATCGCACCATCATAACAAAGTGAACAATGCTTCCGGCCATGATAAACAAGTGAAAAATCTCATGAAATCCAAAATGGTTCGGAAAAAAGTCAAAGCATTTGGCGGCATAAATAATCGCCCCTATCGTATAGAGGATGCCGCCTGTGAACATTAAAACAATCGCGCCGAACGGGAGGTTTTTAAACAACTGGACCATCGGCACCAAAGCTATCCAGCCTAATGACAGGTAAAAAACCGCCGAGACATAACGAGGCGCCATAATAAACCACATTTTCAACAAAATGCCTGTTATCGCCAATACCCAGACTACTATGAGCATCACCAATCTCCATGCTCCTGTCAGTCCGTAATAGAGCACCGGCGTGTATGATCCCGCGATTAACAAGTATATCGCCACGTGATCTATCTTTTTCAGCACCAAATTTTTGCGCGGCGTTGTTTTAATCCAATGGTATAAAGAACTTGCTCCATACAACACAATAACGCTGATTCCGTAAACCGTCAGGGTTACCAACTTTGAAACATCGTCTTTAGCCAGAATAATGAGCAGCACCAGGCCTGCCAAAGCCGCGATGAAAGTGACAAAATGTGTCCACGTGTTCACCGGTTCCCTCATCTTTAAAAAACTCTTCATAATTTCATTTCACCCTATATTATTAAAAAAACGCCTCCAGACAGGCGCTAATTTAAATTGGCAAGTAAACAAAACTCAATCCACGTTCTGCAATAATCGCTGCAATCTTTTCAGTTACTTATTATTTTAGCATCTAAAGCACAAGGCAACAAGGAATTTTTTCTCCTTAATAATATAGTATAGTTTAATAATTTGCTTTTATACTTCTTCTTTGCTTAAAGAAAAAGACTAAACTTTAAACACCTTTCTTTTAAACAGTTCTTGAATTATTATTCCGGCTATGAAACCGGCGCCCATATTCCAAGTGGCAAATCCGGCAGTTATCAACAACGTATAATAATCGCTCTTTTCACTGCCCGCGTCACGGGCGAAAGCAGCCAGCTCCAAGCCGGCGAAGAATAAAATTACCCCCAATATGCTTAAAGGGAAAATTTTAAATATCAGCAGTATTGAGCTGCTAAAACAAAGGCCGGTTGCCAATAAAACAACTCCCAGGATGATCAAGGCGCCGCCGGTCCGGGCGCCGAAGCGAACGTGCCCGGCCATGCCTCCCGCGCCGTGACATATGGGGATACCCCCCAATAATGTGGAAAAGAGGTTTAGAATCCCCTGGGAAACAGCAATTTTCTTTTCGGTGACAGGCCGTTCAGGAAACAACCTGTTATTCTCGGCTGTTATAGCTATAACGGCGTTGCCGAGGGTTAACGGCACCTGGGGAATGCCCAAAATAAGCGTACCTTTGACGAAGTCGGACCAGGTGATTTGTCCCAATACAAAGCGGGGCAGTTGGAAATCGAAATGGATACCGGACAATTCTTTAAAAAGCTCCGGACTCCTTACCAGAGTGGTAATTAATCCAATAATCAATAAGACAAACATAGCGGGGATACGCCTGCCGGCAAGCAGCATAAAAGTAATTACCAGGGCGATAACGGCCGCGATGAAATCGGACCGCATCATTTTAATGCCCTCCATGATAAAGGATAGACCCAGACCTAAAACAATACCCCTGACAACCGGTTTGGTAACTATTCTGGAGATGATCTCAAGAGTACCCGTCAAGCCCATGACCAGCCAGAATATACCGGTGAAAATGCCGGCTCCCCAGACCATACCGGGCGTAATAACAGCCGCCTGGGTAATCGCGGCGCTGCCGATCGCTTTCATGGGCTGAATTGGAACTGGGGTTCGATAATACAATCCTGAACAAATAAACAGGATGCCGAATGCAACCAGCAAACCCAGCGGGTCTATCTTCATTATCACAATATAGCCCATGGCAAAGGGTATAAGGGTTCCCAAATCGCCGAAAGCGCCGGCCCACTCATAACGATCAAAGAGGTTACGCGGGGTTTTAACTGCCGCCGTTTCAGTTACCTCCGGTTGCGATATTAAACTCAACCCCTCATAATTGCTATTTTTAACCTCATTATATAATTAGACAGCACAAACTACAATTCCTGTTATCTTAAAACGTCCAACTGGAATTGGCCTGTTAAAGGCTATAAGAGATATAAAGGAATTCGATGAAATGCGCGTTGATATCAGCCGAAAAAGCATATGGCTCACCAAGTGATGCATAAATCACTTCAGTAAGCCATAACAAAGATCACAAAATTATTAACCGTAAAAAAGTTATCAGTGAGCAAATCATAAGCCGAGTTCTGTCGTGGATGATCATCTATCTGGGACGGCTGTTGCCAGCGCGACTCATGCGACCTTACCCGGGAAGCAACGGCGGGCCGCCGCAAATGTTCCCCTATTCGGTCTTGCTCCAGGTGGGGTTTACCTAGCCGGCCGGTCACCCGGCCGCTGGTGCGCTCTTACCGCACCGTTCCATCCTT
>NZ_MVQM01000116.1:0-21448 GCF_002067195.1 Pelotomaculum sp. PtaB.Bin117
TTAAAGACTTCGGCGGGGGTAAAATCCCCCGCCGAAGCCCCGCAGTTTAGAAGAAGCTAGATGAGTTCATTGGCGTCACAGATTTTTTGAAAAACAGGGGGTTGAATGTCATCGGCAAGGCAGTTGTAGACCTCGTTCCTTTTTTGCTTGAGGCTTTTGGGCTGAAGAGGGAGATTTATCACGATATCGACGTGCTTTATCAGGATAAGCGGACAGAGTATTTCAAGCTGGCCAGTGCTTCAAAGTATTACCGGCATCCTGTGGTCAGCGAAGGGACCACTCAGCAGGAGGAATATGCTAAAAAAACTCTCGGCATTCTGATGTACCTGAAAAAGTGCGGCGACAGCGAAGTGTGGGAGCAGTTTGTCAGTATAATGAAAAAGGGCTGGCCTCACGTCTTTGAGTATTTTGCCAGTAGTGAGGTTATTTCTTTTGAGTCATTTTTCGCTGACAGTACTAAATGCCTGGGAAACTCCAGCAGCGTGAACGCCGAGACGGTTGTATTGCTTTGTATGGCAAACCTGTGGGGAAAAGAGGTGGAAGCGGATCCCCTGTTTGAGTTTGTCTGCCGTGTGCTGCACGGGCGGCTGATGGTGAGGGAGCAAAGCAACCCGGGTGTGTTCTGCCATCAGAATATGGAAATGGCTTTGCAGAAAAATGTCCGTGAATTAAGGCTGCAAATACGTAAAAAGTTTGGAGAGATAAGTTCCCTGGATTCAGTATTCCGGCTTGCGGATGATGAGCTGGCCAAGCACGTTTTTTTCTTCGAGAGATTATGTGACGTTGAAGAAATGAACAGCAGCCGTATATTCGATGGCATCGCAATATCGGCCGCTGACATAGAAGAAATTCTCGGAGCGTATTTATCCGCCTTTAATCGCAAGAGTATATCTGAAGCCGCAAGGTACCTGGTTTCGGGACTTCTGTTCAGAGGGCTCCTGAAAGCTTATAAGGCTGCTAAAGAACATTACTTTCGCAGCAGCAAAGACGGGACATATATAGACGCGGAGTTTTATGAAAAAGCTGTTGAAGCTGTTATCGGAGAAAGAGAATACTACAAGGCTCAGGCTGAACAGTTTAAAAGGCAGGTTGCCGAACTGAGAGATAATCTGGACAACATGTACTCCAGAAAGATGGCGGAAATGGGAAAGAAGATTAGAGAACTGGAAAATCAGCTGCTGGTGGAAAAACAAAAAGAGAAGGAGCTTATAGCGCTGCGCAGTTTGATGTTTTCGCTGAATAATGATGATGCGCCGGATGTGCCTGACCTGCAGGAAGAAGCCGTCATGGACGGTATAAAAGCGGCGGTGGCCGGCGGGTTCGAGCGCTGGCAGCGTAAGATGAAGGAGCGGTATCCCCACTTTATATTTCTAACATCGGAAAACTTTGATCCCAGACTGCTGGACGGTGTGGGCCACGTGTTCATTTTTGCAAGGCACATAGGACACAAGCTATATTACCGGGTCATTAATGAAGCGAGAAAAAGAGATATGCCTGTCAGCTATGTCAGCAAGGTTAATGAAGAACTCGCGGTCAAGGAAATGAAGAATGCGCTTGCCGGTCAAAAAGTGAGCTGATGATATGAAGAAAACCACGAAACACCGCCATTCCTTATGGTGAAATACCTTCGTGGTATGAAATTGAAAGACGCTGCTGAGCGGGCTATGCAGTATTTTGGGAAGATGATCCAGCCACTATAATTTGCGGGTTTCATGCCACAATATGAGGTGTAAGGCCACAAACCAAGCGACGACGAGAACCAGCGCCCAATGATGATGAAGTAGATCGCTCATTGAGATCTCCTTTTTATAGATATGATGCCCAAAAGAGAAGGAGATAAAACGGGGAGGCGCCGGGATGGCAATTAGGTAAGAATAAAACTTTTCTAAAGAGGCGAGAGTGCCTGGGCAAAAAATCTGCCCGGGTTTACCGTACCTGGAGCGCCGGCAGACCGGGCAAGGAGGCTTGAGGTATTGAAAATTGAGGCAAGGTTATATAGGAACTACAGAATTTCATACGGTTAGGGTGAGTTTTCGCACTGAATGGCTTGATCTATCATCGTAAAGCAATGGTTCTTTGAGGCCTATGCATCGTTGTTGGGAGAACAATGACGCTCCGAACCATTGGCATATAAGGGAGGCAGGGGATGGCGGGAAAACGGTTTATAACCGGCGATATAAGCATAGAGGAACCAATTGAACCTTTAACTATTGAAAGAGTTGTAGATTATGAAACCTATTTCTGGGTGTTGATACTTCTAGCAATGCACAATAAGCCCAAAATCATAGCAATAAAATGGAAAGCAAACGCACCCCATAATTGATTGATGCTGGTATATGTGTGGGAGAAAACCCCTCCCATTATCGTGATAATTCAAATAAGGCCAAATAGTAGGAGTATGTAACCAGCTATTTTCAACAAATTTAACGCCTCCTGTAATTAATAAGTATATTCTTAATTTACATTTAACGCCTTAAAGATAAAAACAATGACTAAAATAGCAGTAACACCATGAAACATATATCCAGGCCATAATTTAGCACTCAAAACAGAGGATTTACCGCGGAACACGTCCGCCATGATATAAAAAATTCAAGCTGCTGATATTAACCATACTGCAACAGCGGCAATCCACCAAAACATACCGATATCACATCCTTCCTGTTTATTTAATATATTTTACTTATTAATTACACGTGATTAATAAAAATCCTTTATTTTGAGGGATGGTTAATACTGGCGCTTATCTGTGGTTCATATTCCTAAAATGTTTATTATAGAGTTCTTTTCTTTCTCCTCTTCAAATATGGGAGGCATACCGGTCCGTTACATATTTTACTAACCTAAAGAAGGAGCTGCAGCTTGATTGTCGAATACAAATGTGAATATTGTAAAGTTGTCATATATCTGGTAGGAGGACAATCATGTTTACTCATTCCTCAAAGACAAATCCGGATAAAGTACAGCAAGCTTCATTAGATAAGATTAATAAAGCTAAAAAAGCGGGAGCAAGCTCTTTGCCAAGAGCCGTAAACCGTGATTTATTAATGTCTCCGCAAGGAATTTTACAGCTGCAGCGCACGATTGGCAATAAGGCAGTAATACAACTCTTAAAGTCTCAACTTCAACAACGGACAATCGGGCAACCTGTGCAACGAATGGATTCCGAAGAAGATGAAGAAGAGCTGCAAATGAAACAGGAAAGCGCAATGCAGAGAGTGGGAGTTTGCGAAGACGAATATGTAAAACTGCAAGTAATGCAGATGAGAAGATTAAGACGGGCTGATATGCAAACCTTTGCAGAAACACTTGCTGGAGATAATTCACGCAGTACGGTAGCTGTTGCAAAAGATGGTAATGACTACAATATTTATGCGCAAAGCTCCTTGGCAGGGATGAGTGAATTAATAGAAGAATATGATAATGTTACATTAAGATGGGACCAAAGCCCTGGTACCGGGTATCACGCTGAAATGATGGCTCTTATGGATCATGGAGCCGGAAGTGACATAGCTGCAAGTCAGCCCATTTGCAAAAGATGTAATGCCGCACTCTCAGCGAATGGCGTGACGGCTATTAATCCCGGAGATCAGTATACTGAACATTGGCAGGCTCCGTTTGTGGAAAACATTGATGAGAATAACGCTTTTCCCGCGAAGGCAGAGGACCATTCGCGGACGGGTCTGAGTGGAAGGCGTTGGGGGATAAATGAAAATAATAGGCTTTACCCGATAGCTCAAGATATATGGCAAGGGATTCATCCTGATGGATGGTAAAAAAACTCTCGGTATGCTGATATGTAAAATGGGAGAGCTGTGCCTTGGCTTGGTATCATGAAAAAAACTGGTCTCACGTTTTTGATTATTTTGATGAAGGGATCTATGTTAGGAGTAGGTAATGAGGCATCAAAATGACGATGCTCGCCGGAGACGGCCGCAAACCGCCATTTTGCGGGGAAAAGATTGAGCCGGATATCCAGTTTGTTGTCGTTGTAAACCACCACTTTATCCAGGACGTGGCGGTAAAAGATATCGTCCCATTCTCCTTTTTCTACGATTCCCTCCAAGACTGATGAAATTTCTGCGAGTAAAGCATCCTTGTTTTCTCGAAGCAGCGACTGCCGCCTATCGACCTCGGCCTCGTACTTTGCGTTCATCTCCTGGAAATTCTTTTTGGAGATATCCTTGCTTAAATACAGTTCCAGCAACCGCTGTTTTTTGTCGGAAACCTGGGCGATTCTGGCCTGTATGCTCTCGCTTTTGTTGTTCGGGCCATCTGTGCCAATCACTTTTTGGATGATGCCGGTCAGGTTGTCGATGATCTTCCGCTGATCCAGCTTGAGACTTTTTATCACTTCCTGCAGCATCAGTTTGGCATCCTCGTCGTTGATGGACATACAGGAGCAGCCGACCTGATCCCCAGCCTTATCAACGTGGGGGGCACCGTTTTTCGCCCCTTCATAACACCGCCACGCCTTATAGACGCTTCCATCCTTGCGCTTTTTGCTGCGGGACACAAAGGAGCAGCCACAGACGCCGCACTTGATTTTACCTGAGAAGCAGTAGCGGTTGGAGTGTTTAGCTTTCTGGTCGTCACTAAGGGAGCGCCGGGCAAGCTAGGCCTGGGCTTTCTCGAACAGCTCCCGGCTGATAATGGGTTCGTGATGGTCGCGCAGGATAACAAACTCTTCCTCGCCGCGGTTGTATTTCTTCTCGTGGTTCAAATAGTTGGGGGTGAAGGTCTTTTTCTAGACGAGGTCGCCGCAATATTTTTCGTTGCGTAGCACCCGCAGAATGACCGTGTTGGACCACTGCTTCATGTAGAAGGCCGTCTTAATGCCGGCCTCCCGCAGCTTCCGCGCGAACATCCTGTTCGGTTTTCAGGCCCAGCTTTTTCGCTTCTCCATCAAACGCCTTTTGCATATTCGAAAAAGCTGCTTTGGCTACATTGGCAAATATAATGTTTTCCCCCATCCTCAATAAAGATCACTTTATCTCCATCTTTTAGGCCGAGCTTCTTGCGAATATTAATTGGGATTGTAATCTGCCCTCCATTTGTAATTTTGGCGATATCCATATTGGATGCTCCTTTAATATTTTAACTTTGACTACTTAGTTTTAAATATATTCTGTTTTTCGTTCAAATTATAACATTAATCTAAGATAAATACTCTACTCAGAAATTATACAACTTTCATTTTACCACGTCCCAGGTGGATCGCAGGTCACTTAAATCGATCGAAATTCAGTGTCAAAGGCCATCAATAATGACAAGTAACTTATGCTGTGCTAAAATAATTTCATAATAGCAATAATTTACTTTTTATAACAAAATAATACTTTTAAATTTAGCTATATGACCGTAACCGGGGGGTGAATCTATGCGCCTGTTTGATGTAGTCCCGAGCGAGCTATTTTCCATACTCGCTTCTCCGAATCGGCTCATATATTCCAACGCTCTGGCCGTACTGTACGATGCATTTCGGGAAAACCTAAAAATACAGAAGAACACCTTTTTTACCATGATTCGGAGCCGGCTGGAGGATGAGCTTGCACGATCCGAATTCAGCGAAGACGGGATTTCCGAAGAAGAGGCGCAGGACCTCTCTGGAAGGGCACGCTTTCTGATCCGCAAGCTGAAGGAACGGGGATGGATCGAGCTTGAGCGCGGCGACGACTTTGAAGAATATGTAATTCTGCCTGATTATAGCATCAAAATCCTCGAACTGTTTTCTGAGCTGACCTCGGAAAATAAATCAAGCGGCTTTTCCTTTGTCTATGAGACATATTCCACCCTCCGCATGGCCAATGAGGATCCGGGTGGGGGGGCTTACGAAAAAATGATGGCGCTCTACGGAGCGTATGACAAGACTCTTGCGCTTATCAAGATGCTCAAAACCGTATATCATAATATTAACCGCTATTTTCAGCAGCAGATTGACATGCGCGACGTCAATCAGGTGCTTGCCATGCATTTCGATGATTTTTTACAGCATATTGTCGAAGCATATATCCGTCCGCTTAAAATTAAGGACTCTGTTCCGAAGTATAAGGTACCTATCCAGCAGGTTTTGGATTCCTGGCTGGAAGATAATGCTCTCCTGAACGCTATGGCAAATAGGGCTTTACAGGAAAAACGATTTGATTCTCTTGAAAAATGCCGTGCGGACATTGTTTCCAAACTGTTTTTTGTTAAGGAAAGCTACGAGAATTTTGAAAGTGAATATCTTAATGAAATAGACTTAAAAGTGCGCAGATATACCCGTGCGACAACACAGAAAATTGAGAGCCTTTCCAATAATGATCAGACGGTTCGGGGCAATTTGGTTTACCTGCTTAACGCGCTTTCCGACACCTCGAAAGCCGCCGAGCTTACGGATAGAATTCAGCCTGTTTTTCAGATTTTTGAACAATCCTGGATGGGAGAAGGAAGCCTTTATTCACAGCGCCGGCCTGGAAAGAGGGAAAAGCGCGATCCTGTACTGATAAGCGAGGAATCCGTTGATCTCAGTCGCAAGGCTCTGGATGAGTTTGGAGCTACAATAAACAGTCCCTATAGTAAGAAAAACGTTCGTACGTATATGGAAAAGCTGCTGGAAAACGCTGATATAGCCTATACAAAGGATATGCATGTTGAAAATGACATGGCCTATATTCTTTCCGCGCTGGCTGTAATTGCATCCAGTGACAGAGACAGCTTTTACCGCGTTGAACCGGTTGGCGATATCGTCGCTTCAAACAAATACGAGCTGCCGTCTGTAAGATTCATAAGAAACCTGCAAATAAAAGTCAAGGGTTAAACAACGAAAAAATTTGAGCAGGTAAAAAAGGGTGTGATAAAGCAGGCTACCGCAAAAAAGAGAAATACGCTAGCCGGAAAAAGGTTTCGGATAAAGTGGTTTACGCGGCAAAGTTAAGGAATTCTTTCACGCGTGCGTAGTAAATACGCAGAAACTTGTTACAGCCGGCGACCATATAGACATAGTAATGCTTACCCTGGGCTCGCTTCTTATCCAGAAATTGAAACACAGGGTCATTGGTGGGAGCGGTTTGCAGCAGACAGCTCATGACCAAGAAGAGCGTTTTACGGAGAAAAGGTGAACCGCGTTTAGAGATAGTACGGTCTTTGGATTCGAAAGCGCCGGACTGAAAAGACGGAGCATCGACCCCAGCAAAAGCAATGAGAGACTGTTTGCGCGGGAAACGGCGCACATCACCGATCTCTGCCATGAGTTGGGGACCAAGGATATTTCCGACGCCGCACATGGCCAACACCACGGGATACTCCGGCAGCAGTGCAGCCAACCGCTGCATTTTTGGGCTTTCGTCAGCTTACTGACGCACGCACAATGCCAGAACTTGGCTGCAAAGTCCACCCACTTTTCATGGCCATCCGGCCGGGCTGGGCTGGAGAACAGAGTATTGATACCGGGGAAGGTCTGATCAAGCAGGGCAATGAGATTGTTCTTCAAAGCAACCCTCAGCTTCATATACTGGCCATACTGCCGGTTACAGGTTTTCAATAGCAGGCGAGTATCGTCTTCCAGGGAGTACTGTTTTAGAAAAGCCCAGTTCGCCAGGCCGTAGTTGGCAATCTTTACGGCATCCGCCTTATCAGTCTTGATCTTGCGAATAGAGTTGTTACCGTAGTCGTGTATCAATTTGGCATGGACTGCGCTGACAAATATGCCGGCTTCATGGAGATAGCGGGCAATGGGCTGATAATACCTGCCTGTGTACTCCATGATTACCCGTGTCTCACCGTCCAGGCTTTTCAGGCGGTCTGCCAGCTTCCTGAGTTCACTGGCGGTGTGACGGACTTCAAAGGGTTTGAGCACCACCTCTCCGAAGGGCCGCATGGCTGCTACCATGCTTTTCCCTTTGGAGACATCGATTCCTACAGCGTTCATCAGCATTCCTCCCATCATGATGTGTAATCGGTGCCCATCGTTATCTCATTGCCGATTCCATTTGCTTGGTGACACGAACGCCCCGAAATCCCGGTGGTTCAACCTGCTTAAAACGAACGCTGCAATGAGGGGATGGCTGACGGTTTCTTATACGGACGTTGTTTAGTCCAAAGGAGGCGTCGTCAGACCAATTACTCCCCTCATTGTAGCTTAGGCAAGAGATGGAAAAAAGCACGGCTGGCTGCCGTGCCCCAGTTCCAAAAATATAGTAGCAAAGAAGGTGCGGTAATTGGATTTATCGGACTTGAGTGACTTTACAGAGAAAGAAAAAGAGATGTTTACGTCTGTCTGCAATCACCTTCTCGGACAGACTTTCCTGCTTAGAACGATTTATCAGTCTGACGGAAGCACCATAAATAATCCGGAATACAATTTTCTTGCGCTCCGCTCCGAAACCGTCAAGGGCTACCTCTCCCTCCTGGGCTGGGAACTGCATCAGGATATCTACAACGGCTACTTCTATGTCATAAACAATCTCGACGCCAACAGGCTGACACTTGGAAGCAAGCCAACCGCAATTCTTCTGGCTCTGCGCCTCATCTATGATGAAAACAGCGAACGGGTCGGTCTGTTTCAGGATGTGCTCTGCGAGGTAAGGGAGGTCCTGGAAAAGCTCATTACGGATTTTGGCGTGTTTCGGCAGAAACCAAACATGGATGAGTTCAGACGCGCCATGAAGGTGCTTGAAAATCATAATATAATCAAAGGACTGGAAGGAAAATACTCTGACGCGGATTGCAGATTCACCATCCTGCCGACCATTTTAACGGTTGTATCCGCGGAGAAGCTGAACGCACTGGTTTCCAATCTTCGTAAGGAGGATGAAAGCGATGAAGAAGCTGACGAAAACGCTGCTCATTAACTGGCTGTATTATGAAAAAGAACTGGTCAGCTTCGATACCATAAACTTTCTAACCGGAAAGACCGCCTCAGGTAAAACAACCTTCATCGACGCGCTTCAGATCGTACTGCTTGGCGAACTGAGTGGAAGAAACTTCAATAAGGCGGCTAACGAGAGCTCGGAACGCACGCTTCGCGGATATCTGCGTGCGAATATGGATAACAATAACCCATATTCCAGAAAAGGGCGTTCCTTTGAATCTTATATTGCCTGCGAGTTCAGCGATGATTTTTCCGGGAAACCGTTTACCATCGGGGTTGTTTTTGACTGCTATAACGACGGCGGCGAGCGTCACCAGTTCTTTTCTTACGACGGGCCTATACCGGACAATTGCTTTATTGAAAACCGAAAGCCGATGGACATTTCAGAACTCCGCACATACATAAAGACCAACTATAAATCCCGCGGCGAAATGTATGACAGCAACAAAAAATACAAAAGCGCTATCGCAGCGAAATGGAACATCCATACGGATCAAATATTCGGCATGCTGAAAAAGGCGGTTTCCTTCCGGCCGATCGTCGACATCCAGCGCTTTATCACTGAAAATGTTTGCGATCTTCCCGACAGGCCGGATATCACCGCAATGCAGCAGAATATTCAGGATTACAAACATCAGGAGCGGCTCGCTCAGCGGCAGGAGGAAAAGCAGTCTGCCCTTCAAAATATTAAGGAACTATATTTAAGAAGCGAACGCGCGCTAAATCAGGTGCGAATACATCAATATCTTTTTATCCGAGCGGGAAAACAAATAGAAGAAAGCGTCGTTCAAAAACTTGAAAATGAGCGGCGGGACAAAACGAAGCTATCGGTCGAACTGAAAGCGCGCTATGAAGCTCTCGAAGGTGAAATAAACGATCTGAACAAACGTCTGGAACAACTCATCAGCGATAGGGCGAACAGCGATGTTTTCAGGGAACGTGAACGCCTTGAGCAGCAAAAAGTCCTTTTGGAATCCGAACACAGAAGACTTTCGGGCGAGTTGAAAAACGCCGCGCAGGACTTAAGGTTGGAGGCGTTCCAGTGGCTTGGTTTTTGCAGCAAGCTTTCCAGCGGCGAAAACACAGTCGATCATGCTTTTGATATGTCCCATTTGACCGCGTGCTCAGAGAGGCTGCAAGTACAGCTTAAAAAAGTCGAGCAATTTTCTCCCGAGGATTTCGGCCGTATAGAACTATCCGTGTTTGAAGCTCTACAGCAGGCAATGAGAGCTTTTAAAAATCAGCTTGATGAGAGCTACTATAATGCCGATAAGCTGCTTTCCGAAAAAAAGCAGGAATACGATTCCAATTCCGCCGCCATTGCAAAGCTGCACAAGGGCTTCAAAGACTATGACAAAAGGCTTTTACGTCTGCGGCAGACGATAGAAGAAGAATTGTGCAAAAGGTTCGGTCAGGGGGCACGTATTCATATCCTTGCCGATTTGCTTGAGATTTTAGACGAAACATGGCAGGGCGCTATCGAGGGATACCTCAATACGCAGAAGTTCTATCTATTGGTTGAGCCGGCTCATTATCAGGCGGCCCTTCATGTTCTCAACGACGCTAAGCGTAGGGAGGATCTGCACGGCTATGGTCTTGTGGATATCGGAAAGCTCCGTGAAAATGAAAAACTCAGGCAGAATCCAAACAGCCTTGCCGCGGTTGTGGAAACGAAAAATCCTCTTGCGCGCTCCTATATTGATTATCTGCTGGGACGGGTTGTCCGCTGCATGGAAGTTTCGGAGTTACGCAAATATAGAACGGCTGTTACTCCGGAAGGTATGCTGTATCAGGGGTATGTGGCTCGTCCTCTCTCACGAGTCTTGATGAATGATGCCTATATCGGAAAACTTGCGATCAAGAAGCGCCTTGAGCGCCTTGAGCTTGCGCAGCAAACCCTGTCCGAAACAATCAAGATGATTCAATCAACGCGTGATTTATTGAGCAAACATAAAGAAAAAGAACCGCTGATCACTGAAAGATACGTTCAGACAATTATCAGAGATTCTATTGAAAAGTTCAGCCGCACTGAAGCGCTTTCTGTCCAACTGACGGACCTTAGTAAAGCGTACGACGCTTTGGATCTGACTTGGCTTGCCAAAATCAGTGACGTTATTGAAAGTGTCAGAAAAGATCTGAAATCCAAGCTTGGAGAAAAGGAACAGTGCTCAAATCAGCGGGAATTGTGCAAAAATCGACTGCACGAACTGGAATATAAGGATCTTTCGGATCACTATCAAGCCCTACAGAAGAAAGAGGATGAGCTGGGGGACTTGTTCAGTCCGGAATATACTGAAAAAATCGGAGAACCCCGCTATCAGGAAGAATTGCAAAGGCTGAAAACGGCTAATTCCATCTTTAATAATTTTGGGCACAGCCGGCAGGAACAAAGTAAAAAAGAATACGACGAAAGCAGAAAAAAGCTTGTCTATGCAAGAAGAGACTATGTAAATTCATATCCGCCCTGCCGTTTTGTCCCGGATGCAATGGGCAACGATGAATTCGCAGCAGAATTGCAGAGACTTTCCGAAAGCGAGCTTCCAAAATATAAAGAAAAAATACAAAAAGCCAGAGAAAGTGCTTTTGAACAGTTTCAGAACGACTTTTTGGCCAAGCTGAAAACCAATATTGATACAGTGCAGGCGCAAGTGAGGGATTTAAACCGTGCTCTCCAAAAAGCACAGTTCGGGACGGACAGCTACAGATTCATCATAACCCGACATCCGGATTATGCGGAATATTACGATATGATTATGGATCCCGACCTCATGGAGGAAAGCGGCGGGTTATTTTCGTTTTCCTTCATAAACAGATACGGAGCATTGATTGAAACCCTTTTCAGCAGAATCGTTTCTTCCGACGATTCACAGCTCAATGAGCGGAAGCAAAGCGAGCTGCAAGCCAATATTCAGCGATATACCGACTACCGGACTTATCTGCATTTTGATCTGGAGACGACGGATCAAAACGGTAATGTCCAACTGCTCAGCAAAACCTTAAACACAAAGTCCGGCGGGGAAACTCAGACGCCTTTCTATATAGCTATTCTTGCCTCGTTCGCGCAGATTTATCGCGTCAATGATGCCAGTAGCTTCGGCAACACCATGCGGCTGATCATCTTCGACGAGGCCTTTAATAAGATGGACAGCGAACGTATCGTGGAGAGCATTCGGCTGCTTCGGAAAATGAAGCTGCAGGTTGTCATCTGTACCCCGCCGGACAAGCTTCCCGACATCATGCCCGAGGCGGATCGTACTCTGCTGGTTTTAAAAGACGGGTATAGAATGCAGATATTACCCTGGTCAAAGGATTTGGAGGCCATGCTGGATGAATGAGGCAAAGCTGATTCTGAACCTACTGCTGGATAAATATGAACAGAGCGCACATTTCAGCGAACCCGGCCGTTCCAACCGTCGTGTGCTCATTAAAACCACGGGGAACGGTCTGCCGGAATATGATTATCAAAATGTACATATAAGAGATGCATTCAACGCCGCAATTCGTGATTTAATGGGGAAAGAGGTTGTTTTTGCCGAGTGGCTACCGGGGCGGAAGCAGTTGGTGGTCAAAGAGCTCTGGCTGAACCTCGAAAGGCTTCAAACAGCTTATATCCTGGCAGAACGCCAACCGCTGCAGAACCAGATCAATGAGTATTGCAGCTTGCTGAAAGCGTCGGCTGAGCGTGTGAACACGCCCTGGATCAAAAGATACCTGGCCACGCAGGCGAAAAGGCTCAGTTCTGCCAATCGTTTATCCGGTCTTTATAAGAAAGGCTGCGCGCATGTTACAAACGTTCTTGACGCTTTCGAACGTATAGACCTGCTTGACGACAGCGGAATGACCATGCGGGCGTTCAGTATTGCCTGTTACCATGATTCCAAGTATTTTGAAAAGAACATTCGGGATGATTTTCTTGCTATTGCCCGCGAATATTGCCCTCCCCTGGCCGAACTGCTAATAGATCAGGAGTTGAGCGACCGGGAACAGCTCGCCTGTCTGGGGATATATGCTCGCCCGGAGATATACGAATTTGCCGGGCCGCTCAGCATGGAAACCGAAGACGGTATCTGCGACTGCACCCCGCTTTCAAGGTATGGCTGTGCTGTGACAAGCACGGCGGCCCTTGGCATCCGGGAGCTGCATATGGACAATGTGCATAGAATTATGTTCATTGAAAACAAGACCAATTACGACGAATATATAGAAAAAGCCCGCCGAAATGACGAGCTGGTCGTGTTCCATGGCGGCTTTCTTAGCCCTCAAAAGAAGAAATTATTATTGCAGATCGTATCTTCGTGCCCGCCACATACTGAGTACCTATTTTGGGCCGACATCGATATGGGCGGCTTTAAAATGTTCGCACAGCTTAAAAGCCTGGCTCCGGAGCTTATCCCTTGGAAGATGGGCGCAATGGAAGTTAAGCGATATGCTGCACTTGGTCTTAAGCGAAACAGCCGATACATGAAAGAATTGGAAAGCTTTCTTGCCTTACCGTATGGGGCCTTATTTGCAGATGCCATAAAAGCACTTTTACACTATAACATTACGATTGAGCAGGAGGTTATGCTTAACGATCTATAATCTACAACAAACACGCACATCGAGCCCGACGGGTATTTTGCCGCTTTGGTATAATCCGAATAAATACCAGTCCTCATCATATTCAACTCTTGTTGGAACCCATTCATTGTCCTGCAGTATATCAAGGCGGTCTCCGCAATGGAAGCCTCCAAACGTACCGCCATTATCAAACAACACATCCAGCCGATTACACTCATTATCGTATATCAGCTTACCATATTCCATAAGGTTTCCCTCCATTAAAATTGATATATTTATAGTCAGAATCCCTACTCTTTATTCCAAAATCGCCTCATAAAAAATCCTGTGCCGCTATGAACAAACGCTACGACATAATATTTTTATTGTATTTTTGCTTAAAAGAAGACAGATTACCATTTGGCAACGAGAAAATGTAACATTAAAAGAATAATATACGTATGCACTTTTACAGCTTCAATTTTTTTTGATAGTCTCCGCCGCTGTTCATCTTTGCAGCAAAATCCAGATGCATACAAGTCCGCTGTTGTAGCGATTGTACTGTGGCCGAGCCACTGCTGCACCTTGATGAGCGGAACACGCTGACCGATCAGCAGGTTCGCGCAGCTATGCCCTTACAGTATAATAGGGACAAATCGGAAAAGCCCGTAATATCAAGGCCACTGAAAAAGTCTACCTGCTCTTAGCAGATGGGCTTTTTTGTATAAATATGGTATAATTATACAAGAAGGCAAGCGGAAAGGCAGGGGTAAAAATGTTGAGAGAAAGTACGCAAATAAGGCTGTCGCAGTACAGGAGCCTGTATGATGTTATCGTGCCGAAAGACAATTTGCTGCGGAAAATCAAGGAAAATATAAATTTCAGCTTTGTGAACCCTATGCTTCGGGAGCAATACTGTGACAACTTTGGGCGCCCCGCCACAGAGCCGGAAATGATGTTCAAGCTGATGTTTTTGAAAAAGCTGTATGATTTGTCGGACGAGCAGCTTGTACAAAACGCGTATGTGAATATGGCATACAAATATTCTCTGGATTTAGACCCCGAGGACGGCATGATTGACTCCAGTTTAATGACGAAATTCCGCAAAACGCGTATTACCGAGGACATTTTGGAGGAAATGCTGAAAGAAACCATCCGTCAGGCAATAGAAAAGGGAATTATTAAATCTGGGACAATTATTGTGGACTCCACGCATACGAACGCCGCTGTTCGTCCGAAGACCGTAACGCAGGTTTTGAGAGATTTCAGCAAGCAGCTACGGAAGAAAATATACAAAAACATGTATGAGCTCTCAGCAAAATTCTCGGAGAAACCCGATAAAACCGCCGAGTTAGCCGAGGAAATCGAATATACGCGTCAATTGATCGAAAACACCGAAGAAGAAATAACAGAGACCAAGAACCGCAAAATCATTGAGCTTTATGAGCGCATCAAAGAGCTTCTGGACACCGACCGTATCCGGGAAATTCGCTCTAAAGACGATGAGGACGCGCGGTTCGGCCACAAAACGACGGCCAGTACATTTTATGGTTACAAAAATCATCTTGCGATACTGAAGAAAGCATCATTACGGGAATTGAGATCACTGGCGGCGGGGCGCCGGGCGGAAAACAGTTGGGAACATTAGTGGAGAAATCACGTAAAAATGGCATTGAAGTCAAAGAGGTTATCGGGGACACGGCATTCTCATCTATTGAGAATATTGACTATTGGGAAAAAAACGGCATCACATTGATTGCGAAATCTAACCCGGTCATCGCCACGGCGGCATCGCCTAAGAACGACGGATTTGAGTATAACAAAGACGCGGGGACCATGCAATACCCGGCGTGCGAGTTGGCCATGTGGGTTGAGAAACGAATAGGAAAGTACGAAAGCCAAGTCTGGAGCTATTATTTCAGCAAAAAGAATGCGCAAAATGTCCTCTTGCCGACACCTGTAAGTTGGTATATCAAAAACGAAGACTTATAATGTTACTGTCACCAGTGAGCGCAATCAAAAGCGGTTGGCGTTTCAGCAAAGCGATTATTTCGTTGAACGGCTGAAAATCCGTTACCGAATCGAAGAGAAAAACGGCGAATTCAAACAGGCGCATGGATTCTGAACAGTAGACTCCACAGGCCTTGAAGCCATGCGATTGCAGATGTTTTTTACCGCTTTTGCGGTCAATGTGAAGAGAATTGGTTAAGCTAATTGAGAAAAAAGCGGCCTGATACGGTCTTTTTTTATTTTCTGACAGTTTTACGAATGAAAAATAATTTTATTTGCATTTTTTGACTATATAATTATACTGGCAAATTCTGTTTCAAAGAGAAGCAAAGGTTTTTCAGTGGCCTTTAATATCAAGGGATTTAACGGTTTGTCCTATTCTTTTTCCAACCTTTTTCAACTCAAAAAACGGCCTAAAAAAACCGGCCAGGAAAGGGGATGTTTCAGTAGCGACAAAAAGTAGGCTCAAGTGGACGAGCGTCATTCAGCCTACGGATGACGCTTGTTGCACTATAATATATTACTGGAAATTAATTCCAAAATTAATTCCTCTACATTTTTTGGAAAAAATTTTATCCAAGATGGAGGAATTATGATATAGTTATTATGTATAGGTGTGCTTGAAGAAAGGAGGGCGTCTATGGGCGTCAACAATACTGTCCTTAGCAGGCTTTTTACTCAATACGCATTCAACGACCTGGTTGAAAAAAATCATAGCACCATATACAGTAATGTTGTACGGCGCTATAAAATTGACCCAAGCGGGAAAACCAACCAACAAGTCATAAGCGAGATATATCGTGTCCTATCAAAAAGCTATCGTAATGAGTATTTTTACCAGAATACCCTTCTAAACAAATTGCTTTTGGGAATACACAATTTGAATACTACCACTGCTCTCACACAAATTCCAATTGGAAAATCAAAGGCAGATTTTATCATGATTAATGGTAAAGCTGTAGTCTATGAGATTAAATCCGAGTTAGATTCTTTTGAAAGGCTAGAGACGCAGCTGCATGATTATTATAGAGCATTCAATCATGTATGTGTCATTACCAGCGAGAATAATTACGAAAAAATCAGAAAGCTGTTATATAATGGCCCTGTGGGTTTTTATGTGCTAACAAAAAAAGATACATTAAGTAAAAAAATGAGAAAAGAACCTGCCGAGAATAATTCTTATTTGGAACATTCGGCTATATTTAAGCTTTTGCATAAAAGTGAGTTTGAAAATATATTATATGCATTTTGGGGGAGATTACCCGAATGTCAACCTGTGTTTTACTACGATGAGTGCTTTACTCTTTTTTCAACTATCCCAATTGAGATAGCATATCAGATGGCTTTAAAAGAGTTAAAAAAGAGAAATGAAGTTGTTATAGAACAATTTGCCAAAGTACCTTATGAGTTAAAGTCTTTGATATATTTTTCTAGTACGTCAGTTAAAGATTACACTATGCTTAATTCTTTCTTACAAAATGAATTTGGAGGGTGAGCCTTATGTATTTCCCCTATTTGCGCGGAAGGCAATTTGAGCTAATAGCACTTAGAGAATTAAGCGAATATAAACTTTTGGGACCTCATATTATCCCAATTGTTGAGCCAGTCAAATTGTCATCTACACTTTGCATGGCAATTGAATCATATGCTGCCAATGAGCAACCCATTGCACTTATTCATAATCCTACAGTAGGGTCTTTTATGAGCGATATGGGTGATGAAAACAAAGAGAAAAATCGCATGCGTTTTTCTGCCTTGATGGGAAATCCGCGAGTAATAAAAGCGCATCAAATGAATCCCTATTCATCAATGCAACTGGTAACATTGGAATCTGAAGGCGTTAGAAAGCAGGATATTTTCGTTTTAAATACTAACCGAGAAAGTTTAGATATATATGAAAAAGAATTTGCAGTTATAATGCCTCGATATACTTTTATTCCAGACGAGAGCGTCTTTCGGAGAAAGGTAAGACGTCAAAGGGTCTTAATTGATGATAAGTTCAACAAGAAAGGTAAGAATGCCGAATATCAGGAAACAGACGACGAATTCTTTTCGGATGACCATTTGTATTATCGAGATGATGGCTTTCTAGGCTTTGCAGATTATTCAGTTATTGGAGACGAATACCTTGAAAAAGGGTTCGCACCATATGCTGTTGCAATTCATATTGTATATTTTGCTGATGACGAGAGCCTTCGTATACATCATTTTGTTTCGGATTCAAATGAAGATGCCACAAACCCTGCCGGAAAATTCTATGAGTCACTTAAAAAACTGGCCGCATGGTGTAAAATTCATCCCATAGACCATTCTATGGGACTTAGCACTTTTCTTGAGCATTATGCTAATGGCACATATCCTGGGCTGGGTACTGTAAAAAAACTTTCTATCATGCATCATCTGGAAATAATCGGTAAGTACCTTTCAAGGAAAGAGGACGCGGGTTAATGAACTGCTGTATAGAATGTTTTGTGGACCCGGAAGTGAAATCCATTATTTCCTCATCAAAGACTATTGGGAATTGTGATTTCTGCCATAAACAAGATGTCCCTGTATTAGATATTGATATGGATTCCATCGCTCTAACTGATTTGGTCAATCTATTTGATGGACTATTAGATGTATATACAGAATCCACTAATTTGCCAGATAATTATCCGAGGCATAAAATTAACATGCTCAAAAATATTCTTCATGATGATTGGTACATCTTCAATTGTGATGCGGATACCATACATCGCTTATTAGTGGGAATTTGTAAAGAACGCTATGAAAGCGAGCCAAATCTGTTTAACTTCCCTGTTGGGATTGTCGAGTTGAGCCAAGAAGATTATCTTAATCAGTTTTCTATTATGCGCACCTACGATTGGGAGGATTTTTTAGCAGAAATTAAAACACAGAACAGGTTTCATACTGATATGTTCAATACTAAAGTAATGGACCAGTTTTTTGAGCCGATGAGAAAAACTTTAAAAAAGGGAAGCGTTTTTTACAGAGCGCGCATTTGTACCAACGAAAAGGGATTTAGTCCTAACGAAATGGGACCTCCACTGGCAGGCGTAGCTACCGCTGGTCGCGCCAATTCTGAGGGCATAAGCCGATTGTACTTAGCAGATTCAATAGAAACTACTTTACATGAAATCAGAGCAGCGGCATACGACTATGTAACTGTTGGAACCTTTTGCCTGCATGAAGATATCGAAATTGTCAACTTTACTATGATTGATAAAATCAGCCCTTTTTTTGGGATTGACTTTACTCAACAGGCTATAAATCTTAAACACTTACGGCGTATAGGTTTAGAAATTTCCAAGCCGCTACGTCGCCATGACAGCCCGCTTGACTACTTGCCCTCTCAATATATTTGCGACTATATTAAAAGCCAAGGTTACGATGGCGTTGAATATGCAAGTACTATGTATCCAGTGGGCTTTAACCTCGCTGTTTTTAACAAAGCGAAACTGGAATGCGTCGATGCTGTTGTGTATGATGTGCAGTCTCTATCATATACATATAAAAGATTAAGTAGACCTCACGGAAGCTGATATTCTATGCAATACTAGCTTCCGTATCTTATTAGCGATTCCACTATCTACGCTTGCTTCACCCCACGTATGGTATGTTCGCGACAAAACCCTAAAATATAGTCAATCACGGGTGAAAACAAGAGTTTTAAATGATTTTAGTGATTTTTAGTGCCTTTGTGCCTTGCATTTCAGGCGAAATTCTCGCTAATTTATTCCGAAATTTATATCGAAATCTGTCGCACAGCTATGACGGAGGTCATGGAACCGGATCGGCCGCAGGTTATGCCGCTTGAGAAGACTGGCGAACTCCTTCGACACATAGCTGGGCTTGATGACCTCACCTTTCTCGTCGATGCAGATGTAGTCGCTCTCCTTATGATTGCGGGCCTCCTTGACCCTCAGAAGCAGCTCTTTGATCGTCTGTATCAGCGGCATCGTGCGGAGGCTCGCCGTTCGTTTCAACTTATCCTGCGGCAGCACAGTATATTTTCCGTCTATAAAAGCCTGATTCAACGAATGGTTAATGATGATCGTTTCACGCTCAAAATCAACGGCGCCCCAGCGAAGTCCCAATACCTCACTGCGGCGAAGACCATAAAACAATGCCAGCGTGACGACCAGTTCCAGCTTTTCGCCCTTTACAACCTCAAGCAATCGGTTGGCTTCTTCGACAGAGTATGGATTGTAGATGAAGTCTTCGGCTTTCGGCCACTGAACCTGGTCTGCGGGATTTCTGGGTATCAGGTCCTTTTGGTACGCCTCCTGCAGTGCCTTGCGGATATTTGCGTGGTGCCGGATGATGGTGTTGTTGGAAACGCCCCGGTCATGCAGATACTCATAATATCCCTTGATATGATCCGGCTTCAAATTGCTAAGCAGGGTTGCGCGTTCCCGGAAGTAAGGGCATACGCTGTTTTGTACAATATTCTTGTAGCTGCTGTACGTTGTCGGGGAAACCTTGCCCTGCATGTTGGACACCCAGTTTGCCATATACTCGTCAAAATAAATGCCTCGGGAATTACGCCGGATGTCCTCAAGGCCGGTGTGTTTGATTCTCAACTCCGTAAGGATTTCTTCCGCGCGCTTTTTATTCCCTTTCGCAGGCAGATGGGTGGCGAACCATTTCGGTTTCTGCTTTCCGGTTTCGTCGCGGATGTTCAGTACCGCGTACCAATATCCATTTTTGATTTGAGGATGTCCTTCGATCATAAAATCATTCCTTCTTTCTCAAAATATTCTTTTTACTGTGTGATCGCATAATAAAAATGCACGCATCGGCGCATCATTTTTGCCGTATAAAAACGAATTGGCAGCCACAACGGACTCGAAATCCAGAGCCTTTTCCAGTGTTTTCGATTCGAACCCACCGGCTGCCGCAGATGACTAAATGATAGGGAGGCTACTAACCCTTTGGCTTTATTCAGTTTTTTTACAGATTAATTAAGACTCTCACATCGTAAATCCTCCCTCCTTTCAGCACAGGCTTGTCCGGTTCATCCTCACACAAAACAAGGCGCTTCTGATCCGCCGTTTTACCGGCGAACTGGAAGCGCCATTTTGATGCCTCACAAGGTACGTATATTGATATTGTTAGACTCGTAAATACAAGACCCGCAAAAAATTCTGTCAATATTTTTTGAAAATGTCACCATAGATTTTTGTTTACCAATAGAGCGACCTGGCCGGCAAGCCTTGACTGCCATGGTCTAGTAAATTGGGGAACGGGCGAAGGCGACGGCGTACGGTAAAGGTAGTTGTACCGCCCGTTCCCGCATCTAATATTACCATGGCAATCAAGGCCAAGCTGCTGACGCAGTTGCCGTCCATGTCTTAGTTGGGTGAATTAACGAAGCAATAATAAAGGGGAGCGAGCTCAGGTTCCAACACCGGTAAATTAATCAATTTTAGATAAGCCGTAGACATCAGGCAAATTTTTTGTACTTACCGAGGAAGATTTCTTGAAGCATCTCAAGTATTTCACGGTCGCTGTTTTCAAAGGTAACCTTTTTAAAGAGAGCCTGACCGTACTTGTAATAGTGTGAATCCGGCGGTGTGTGAGCAAAAGATTTATACGCCTTTGGAGCATCATCCACAACCCTTTTAGGTTTAATAAATGGTGTAGTTTCGTAAATTCTTCCTTTGTACTCGACGCATACACCCCTTGTACTACAGACAAGAACATTTACACTTATATGGGGTGGAACGGCATGTTGGTTATCATGCTGAATGACCCTAAAATGCTTGCCGTAGAATGAAAGCACACCACCGTTATCAATCTTTCTTTTTTGTTTGACACAAAGGATGCAATCGAGGTCAAGACCGGCATGTAACTGGCGGAAGGCAGATTCAGCGTCTTGCGGTTCAACGGAGAACATCCTGTTGAATTCAGGGATGTAATCCGTGAGGAACTCGTTGGCTTGGTCAATAGTATTGATTCCAGCGATTTTAAATTCAACTGGAAGTCTGGACTGGAGAGTTTCCCAGAGACGCTCAACGCGCCCCTTTGCCTGGGGAGATCTGG